>JAGYNL010000001.1 GCA_018399865.1 Candidatus Bipolaricaulota bacterium
CGAGTCATGTGACTATTGTTGTAGGCGATAAGAGGGGTGAATGATGGGACAGAAAGTCCATCCAGTAGGATTTAGAATAGGAGTCACTCGTAAATGGATCTCCAACTGGTACAGCCCCAAGATGGCGTGTGAATACATCACTGAGGATTACAAGATTCGTAAGCTGATTACTGAGCGCTTCCGCCGTGCAGCGGTAGCAGAAGTAAACATCGAGCGTTCTAAGGAAGATCGCGTATCGATTATAATCCGATCCGCGCGGCCTGGCATCATCATTGGTCGGGGTGGAAACGAGATCCAGGATCTCCAGAGTGAGCTAGAAAAGCTGACAGGGAGAACGATCAAAGTTGCCATCCAAGAGATCGAACGACCAGACCTAGAGGCAACACTCGTGGCTCAGGATGTTGCTATGCAGATGGAGGGACGCATTGCTCCTGCTCGGGCAATGAAGGAAGTAATCCGGCGTGTAATGGGTGCAGGCGCTGAAGGGGTCAAGATAAAGGTCAGCGGACGGCTAGGGGGCGCGGAGATTGCGCGCTCCATTACTATGATGGAGGGACGTGTCCCATTGCAGACAATCCGTGCCGATATTGACTATGGGTTCACCGAAGCGCGCACCAAGTATGGCAATATAGGTGTTAAAGCGTGGGTTTTCCGCGGTGAACAGGTTTACGGTATGGCTCCACGGGATAAGGTGAGTTAAAATGGCACTCCTGTTTCCTAAGAGGACAAAATACAGAAAATACCACTGTGGTCGGACTAAGGGAAAGGCTACACGTGGAAACGACATTGCCTTTGGTCAGTACGGGATTCAGGCGCTTGCGCCGGCGTGGGTAACTGCACAGCAGATTGAGGCTTGCCGGACTACGATTAGCCGTCAGACTCATCGTGATTCCAAGGTGTGGATTCGCATCTTCCCAGATAAGGCTAGGACTAAGCATCCGGCGGAAGCTAGGATGGGAAAAGGGAAAGGAGCGGTTGATCACTGGGTGGCTGTTGTTAAGCCTGGACGCATTCTGTTTGAGATTGGAGGTATCGGCGAAGCGGAGGCCAAGCGAGTGCATGAATTGGTAAGCCATAAGCTGTCCATTCCAACACGGCTGAAGGAACGGACTGTACTGGGAGGCGAGAAATGAAGGCATCAGAACTAAGAGAGCTTTCCAGTGATGAATTACAACAGAAAGTGCTTGAGTTTAAACGGAAGTTGTTTAACTTACGTTTTCAGAAGGTTGGAGGAGAATTGGACAATACTGCGGAACTGGCTAAAACCCGTCGCGATATTGCCCGCGCAATGACGCTGGTTCGGGAAAGGGCGCGGGAGGACTATAGATGAAGAAGACCAAAGTGGGTCGTGTTGTGAGCAACCGCATGGAGAAGACGATAGTTGTTCAGGTAGAAGAAAGGAAATTTCTCAGGCATTATCGCAAACACATCAGGCGGCACTTTAAGTTCTACGCGCATGATCCGCAGCAGATAGCCAATATTGGTGATGTGGTCAAGATAGAAGAGGCTCGTCCGCTTAGTCGACTGAAGCGT
>JAGYNL010000002.1 GCA_018399865.1 Candidatus Bipolaricaulota bacterium
CCACATGTTCAGTCGGATAGAGGCGTAAAATTTGAGAGCACGTCCTCCAGAGGTGGTGGTTGAGGGTCCGAAGCGACTGCCGCTAATCATTGACCGAAGCTGGTTAGTAAATACGACTATGGTTTTCGACTGAGAGATCGCTCCAGACAACTTCCGCATAGCCTGGCTCATCAACCTAGCTTGCAGGCCGACCTGGGAATCACCCATTTGCCCCTCTATTTCAGCAGTAGGAACCAGGGCTGCCACGGAGTCAATCACGATAATATCTACCGCACCACTGCGGGTGAGCTGTTCTGTGATTTCCAGCGCTTGCTCGCCCGAATTTGGCTGAGAAAGCAGGATGTGATCGAGATCGACGCCTACAGCGCGAGTATACTTTGGGTCGATCGCATGTTCTGCATCAATAAATGCAGCTGTTCCGTCTCGCTTTTGCACTTCAGCGATCATATGCAAAGCCAGCGTGGTCTTACCACTAGATTCAGCGCCAAAGACCTCAATAATCCTGCCTCGTGGTATGCCTCCCACACCAAGTGCGACATCTAGAGCAAGCGAGCCTGTAGATATGGTCTCTACTTGCAGTACTTGCGCTTCAGCCCCGAGCCACATAATGGCCCCATCACCGTATGCTTTCTTGATTTGTTTGAGTGTACTCTCAAGTACCTCTTGCTTACCCATATGACGTGCCCCCCCTGGTTCTCATCTTACCGGTATTCTATGCAATTTGTACGGCAAGCGCAAAAAAAATCGCCTGCCAGAGGCACGTGATAGAGTGATGCGTGATGAGTGAAGGGTGATGTGCAGAGGATCAAGGATTAAGGGGTAAGGATTAGTATTGCTTGGCAGAAACGGAACGTGGCAGGCGAGCTGCCCACGCTACGACAACAAAACATCTAAAACCCCTGTTTATGTAGGGTTGGAGCTGGTCTCCAACGTTGTGATTTTACGAGGATGAATCGCGCAGAAGCGCAGAGGGGACTGGCTCGACCGAGCGTCAGCGAGGTTGTGCCTGTCCCTACTTGCAAAAAACTAGCCTGTCCCCTTTTTTCTGGGAAAACTTTAACGTGGCAGCCCGAGGGGAGTAAGACTCAACGTGGCAGGCGAGCTGCTCACGCTACAACGACAAAACATCTAAACCCCCTGTTTATGTAGCGTTGTAGCTGCCTGCCCTGTGAAATAGCCGCGTTCTCATTTATTTCACTGGGGGTCTCCAACGTTGGGCCTTTTATACAGCAATCTCACTCAACGTGGTACACCAGGTACCACGCTACAAAAAACCTGCATCTGTAGCGTTGTACCTTGCGTGCAACGTTGCGCTTGTGCGCCCGGCAGCCCTCACAACAGCGAAGAGCCGAAAAACTTGATCTTAGCAGGTTTCTTACGCTATATGTCTAAGCCTGGTTTTTTCTCCCACAAGGCAGTTGGTGAGATTGACGCCGGCTAGATTGCAGCCACGATCAATTACGCATCCCGAGATCGATGACCCATAGATAATTGTGTTATCAAGAATTATGCTACCACTAACTGTGGAATCCTCTACTACAACACCTTGTGCTTGCCATGTATCACAGTTACCGTACTGCTGATTTGCTGCTATGTATGATGTCCGATCCCCAATATCGTGCCAATAGCTGTCGAAGATGAATGGGTCAATATCCTGGCTATTTTCCTGGAGGAGCCACTCGTTGAAGTATCCGGGGGCATCTTTGCCCTTCTTTGCGGCATGGGCAAACTTCCCAAAAAGAGGCAGGGCCTCCTTTGGATATACATAGCAGGCTGTACTTGCAAGTGTACTGTCAGGCTGGGCAGGCTTTTCCTGGAAATAGACTATTTTACCATCTTTGACCACAACTACCCCATACCGGTTTCTTACTTTTTCTATATCCTTGAGATCGAACAGAGCAATAAGCGGGCGTCCTTTATACGTGGAAAGCAAGTCATCTATCTCAAACCCGAACAGATTATCTCCCCCCACAACCAATATATCTTCATCAATATCTAGCTTTTTAATCAAGTACGCGATAGCCCCAACGGTTCCCAGCTTCTGGTCCTCACTTACTGTCTCCTCAACTACCAGATCCACTTCCCAACTAGATTCATCCTGCCAGCGCTCGAACTGGGAGAGAAACCTAAGATTTGTAGATACTACAGGCCGGCCAGGAAATGACCCACTTGCAAGGATATGGTCTATAATTGGAATGCCGGCCACTGGTAACAGTGGCTTGGGCCTGTCAATAGTGATAGGGTGCAGGCGTGTTGCGTATCCGCCAGCAAGGATAATGGTTTTCATATTTTCACCCCGTTTCTGGCGCTTGCTTTAGGTATCAGACCACCGTTATTATAGAGACGTGTTCTGTTATATGCACATTATCTGAAGCGCGGGTTCTGCCAATGCTGCACTCATCATACCTTTTCGTCACGGAACTACAATACCTGTACACATACGCACTTGCATAGATTGCTTCAGTACAGAGCGTCATTTCGGGTATAATATAGATACTATGCGCCACTAACTGGGGGGGCAAATAGCATGGGAAAGTTGATCATTGTTTCTAACCGGCTGCCTATCACCATGAAGAAAACTAGGGGACGTCTTAGCATCACGCAGAGCGTGGGAGGGCTAGCTACCGGCCTTGGATCGTTCTATCAATCACGGGAGAGCATATGGGTTGGTTGGCCAGGCATTGCATCCAATGCTTTATCCGATGAACAGCAAACAGAGATAAAATATAAATTACAGGAGCGTAGCTGTCACCCTGTGTTCCTCACCCAGAAGCAGATAGACAACTACTACAACGGTTTCTGTAACCGCACTATTTGGCCGTTATTTCACTACTTTCCGCTCTATACACAATACAAGGACTCAGATTGGCGTGCCTACTACCGGGTGAATGCCATGTTCCGTGATGCTGTGACGCAAGTTGCTAGCTCAGAAGACACAATCTGGGTGCAAGACTACCAACTCATGCTGCTTCCGCGATTGCTACGTGCCGAGCTGCCTCAAGCTAAAATCGGTTTCTTTTTACACATCCCCTTTCCCTCCTCGGAGATCTTTCGCCTACTTCCCTGGCGGGAAGACTTGCTACGTGGGCTCTTGGGATCCGATTTAATTGGCTTTCATACCTACGACTATGTAAGACACTTTTTGACCAGCGTGCGCCGGCTACTTGGTTATGGGCAGGCCATGGCAGGAAGATTGGTGATCGGTACGGGGGAACGACTAGTGAAAGTAGACGCCTTCCCAATGGGGATTGATTACGAGCGATTCTCTCTTGCCGCAGATAGTCCAGATACAAAGAAGGAGATGGATCGTATTCGTGAGCAGATAGGCCCTCGCCAGATCATCCTATCCGTGGATAGGATGGATTATACCAAGGGATTGATCCAGCGTCTGGAAGCATACGACCTGTTTTTGAGCAAGTTTCCTAAGTATCGAGGTAAGGTTACTTTTGTACTGAAAGCTATCGCTTCCCGCGCCGGAGTAATCCAATACCAAGAGCTGAAAAGCCAGCTTGACGAACTGGTAGGCAGGGTAAACGGCAAGTACGGATCGCTTGAATGGATGCCTGTTTGGTACCTATTCCGGTTTTTACCTGAGAGCATGTTGGTGGCTCTTTACCGACTGGCAGACGTGGCCTTGCTAACTCCAGTACGTGACGGGATGAACCTGATTGCTAAGGAGTTTATTGCTACCAAGACTCACCAGAATGGAGTGTTGATCCTAAGTGAGCTAGCAGGAGCCGCCCAAGAATTACAGGAAGCACTAATTGTTAATCCCAACAACCGAGTGCAAATGGCAAATGCAATCAGAAAAGGCCTTGAGATGGGCAAAGAAGAACGGCAGAAGCGTCTAAAGTTAATGCAATCCCGCATGCGCAACTACAACGTTGTTAGATGGGCTCAAGACTTCATCGAGGGACTTGAGTCGATAAAACAAATGCAAGAGCGCTTTGCCGCCAAGAAGCTTACTGTGCGCGTGAAGCAGCAGCTATTGGAGAAATACCACTCTGCAAGAAAACGACTCTTCTTACTAGACTACGATGGCACGCTCGTTCAATTTGCTGGTGATCCCCAAGAGGCTGATCCGCCCGATCGACTTATAGAATTGCTTGATGAACTAAGCTCGGCCGAGGGGAATAGGGTAGTAATCATAAGTGGGCGAGACAGGCCCACTTTAGAGAGGTGGTTTAGTAACCTGCACGTGGGGCTTGTGGCTGAACACGGGGTCTGGTACAAGGAGCCAGAACAGCCATGGCAGATAGTAGAGCCGCTTACCAAAGACTGGAAAGAGGCGATAAGGCCGCTATTTGAACTGTATGTGAGCCGCACCCCGGGTTCTTCATTGGAGGAAAAAGAATTCTCTCTTGTATGGCACTACCGAAAGGCAGAGAAGACGTTCGCTGAGGTACGCGTCGGCGAGCTAAAGGAATCTCTTGAGCCATTACTGGAGAATAGACCATTGTCGATCCTGGAAGGGCATAGGTTCCTCGAGGTCAAGAACGCTGGGATAAATAAAGGAAGAATCGCGCTGCAGTGGATCTCCAAAGCTAGTTGGGATTTCATCTTCGCGGCTGGAGATGACACAACAGACGAAGACATGTTTCAAGCGCTGCCTGATAATGCCTGTTCAATAAGAATTGGCATGGTTCCTTCTCACTCCCGCTTTGCGATCGAGTCACCCCGTGAGCTGCAGCGGCTTCTCAGAGAGCTGATGCTACGAAAGCGTGTATAGACGTTTTTGTTCAGTGGCTGCTTATATCTTGTGTAGCGTTGCACGTAGTGTGCGACGTTGCGCTTTCCCTGGTTCTGTAGCGTCGTAGTTTACCTGCGACGTTGAGGTCTTCTGAGAATCAATCAAGCAGAAGGGAAGGAACGCAGAGGCTACTGGCTAAGCTGAGCGAGGCAAGGCTGTGCCTGTCCCCGTTTCGTTTTGTGACTGCTGACTCCTGACCGCGAACTAATGACTGTGCCTCTTCAACGTGGCAGACAAGCTGCGCACGCTACACCACCAAAACAGCTAAAATTCCTTCTTATGTAGCGTTGGAGCTGGTCTCCAACGTTGGCCTTTTATACGGCAATTTGTTTCAACGTGGCAGATAAATCAACGTGGTAGATAAACTACCCACCTTACATCACACGCTACAACAGCGAAGAGCCACAAGGTTGCTCACAAACCTGCTATGGGAGATTTGTTGACTTGTCTTGAGTTGTGCGTGTAAAGTATATGATCTGGCAGTTTAGATCATCCTTTTGGGTCACTTGCCAAGCCTGAAGTAAGGAGGGATCGTGTCTCACAGTCAAGTTACGGAATATCTCCGGCCACACGCTCTAGATGAGGCGCTGGCCTTACTACACAATGCGGGCAAGTCAGCTTGCTTGGTAGCCGGAGGAGCGGACGTTGCGCTGAGCTTAGGAAACGAAGTCACTTCCCTGATCGATCTTTGTAATCTGGGGCTTTCATCAATCGAAGATAGGGGTGATGAGATACAAATTGGAGCGACAGCAACCCTCAACGAGGTACTCGAAAGCACGCACATCACAGCTATGTATGGCGG
>JAGYNL010000003.1 GCA_018399865.1 Candidatus Bipolaricaulota bacterium
ACAGCGCCAACAGAAAGGATAATCATGCTCATACAGCGAGAAACGATATAGCGTTCCGCGCTCTTGCAAGTCTTGGACTATTTTTTCATCCGCGTCCTTGACAAACATACCCTCGCACATGCTGAATGCCTTGGTGAACTTGCCTGTAAGATCCACCGGTTGAAAGAATGGTAAATTCTTTTCCAGGCCAAGTTGGTAATCGTCCTCACCAAAAGCTGGCGCCGTGTGTACTATTCCTGTCCCATCCTCCATGTTAACAAAGCTTGCCTCATGGACACGATAGGCCCTCTCATCGCTTATCAAGCAGTAAGGAGGTTCATAACCGATTCCCACAAGCTCGCGTCCCCGAAACTGCCGCACAACACGATAGTCACCCTCTAGAGCACGCTCTATAAGGGCTTTAGCTAGGACAAGTCTTTCACCATTCTGATCAACCTCTACATATAAAGCATCCGGGGAAACAGCAAGCCCTACATTTGCCGGAAGTGTCCAGGGCGTGGTAGTCCAGGCAAGAAGATATGTCGATTGGGGAAGTTCCAGGTCGTAGTCCGAATCGCTATCAGAGACAATCCTCATTTTCACTGAAATAGATGGGTCCTTAACCACACGGTACCCTTGAGCAACCTCATGTGAAGATAGCCCTGTCCCACAGCGAGGGCAGTATGGAAGAACCTTATGGCCTTTGTAAAGAAGCCCCTTTTCGTACATCTGCGCAAGCTCCCACCATAGGCTTTCTATGTATTCATCTGTGTAGGTAACGTAAGCGTCTTCTAGATCAATCCAGAAGCCCATCCGATCGATCATTCTCTCCCACTCACTTTTATACTTCCACACCGATTCCTTACATTGCTTGACAAATTTCTCCACGCCGTATGCCTCTATCTCTGCCTTACTGTTCAAGCCGATCTCTTTTTCAACTTCAAGTTCAACCGGGAGGCCGTGAGTATCCCATCCACCTTTTCTTACCACATAGAAGCCTTGCATCGTCTTATAGCGCGGAAATAGATCCTTATAAACACGCGGCATCAAGTGGCCAAAATGTGGTTTGCCGTTTGCTGTTGGTGGCCCCTCGAAGAAGACAAACCGCTGCCCTCCCTGGGTTGCCTTCAAGGACTTCTGAAATGTATCCTTTTCTTTCCACAATTTGAGGACTTCCTGCTCGCGTTTGACAGGATCCTTAATTAACTTCTCATACTGAGACATCAAATGCTCCTTCATACAAGCGCGTTTAGGCAAAAAACTAGATCAAGTTAGAATCAACAGAGGATACCATATTGCGCCCCGCTACTGGGGCACACTAATGTAGATCAGCAGTGGCAAGAAAACTAGACTTATCGTTGGCATAATATGATCAGAACCGATTTTAGCCTGGAGTATGACAAGAATCAATAATCCGCCTGTGATCTATTCTCACCACTATTGAATAGTGATCCCGGCAGGTTATCATTTGCCCTTAATGAATCACGAACAAAGAGACCGATCCTGGATAAGGATAAGTCTCCTTTCCCTTGGGCACTTCATCAACGACGGATATGGCAGCTTCTTCGCGCCGCTGTTGCCTATGTTAATAGACAGGCTCGATCTATCGCTTGGCATGGCCGGGGTGATGGGAACTGTTCGTGTGTTGATCAACTCCTTCACCCAACCTGTGTTTGGGCAATTTGTCGACCGGGTTAATCGCCCGCTGCTGGTAGCGTTGGGACCAATACTGACCATATCAGCAATGAGTATGATCGGCATAGTAACAACACCAGCCCACTTGTTCTTGGTGCTTATCATGAGTGGAATTGGAACAGCTCTGTTTCATCCAGCAGCAGCCGTACTGGTGTCAGGAGATGGGACAAAGAACCGCGGGTCCTTAATGGCTTTATTCTCAGCCGGCGGCACAATTGGGGCAGCTATTGCCCCTGTACTCATCGTCCCATTTATCTCAGCATATGGAAGCGATAACACTTTTTACCTAATGATCCCCGGTCTAGCGGTTGTTGCCTTTTTCGCCTTCTTCCTTAGAAAAAACCTTCCATTTAAAGAGCCTTACAAGCACCAAAGGTTCACGTTCAAGAATATCCCACCAGCGCTTGCCTTGCTGTGGGGAATAGTACTCCTGCGAGGGATGGCAGCAGTTGCCTTTTCCAATTTCCTTGCCGTCTTAGTCACTGAAAGAGGAGAATCCCAGCTAGTCGGGGGAGCAGCGATTTCAACGTTCCTTGTCTCCGGCGCTCTAGGAGGCTTGCTAGCAGGAAGATTTTCTGATCGATTCGGCCGCAAGGTGGTTATACTCACCACTGTTCTCCTAGCTACTCCTTTTCTGCTCATCTTTTTGTATGGACCAACTTGGGTGATGCTTCCATCGCTAGCCTTTGCTGGGTTCTTCTTATTCTCATCTACTCCTGTAGGAATTGTAGCAGCCCAGGAAATACTCCCGGGCAAAGCAGGTCTTGTCTCGGGACTTATGATGGGGTTTGCATGGGGCACAGCAGGACTTGCTCTCATGCCTGTGGGTTTCTTTGCCGATATCTACGGCTTAGGAAACGTAATGACATGGATCGCTATCCTACCATTCATCGCCGCTATTCTCACCCTATTTTACCACGATACCCAAGCTGAAGAGCCATAAAAACCCCATCTATCGTATTCTGGATATGAGAGATAGCAGCGCCTATTTAATCAGCTTACTCACTCAAAGCCGCCAAAGCCTTGACGCGATTTAAGCTTTACCCACTACTGAGCATAAGCACAGATCTCATAGGTACTTCAACGCCTCTCGTGCCACGTGCACGCGTCTTTCGTCTTCCAGCCAACGGCAAAGCTCAGGACGAACAACTTCCGGCTTCTTTCTTCCCAGCTTCCACATTACGGCAGCCACAGCACGCCAAACGTAACGGCGCTCATCCAGCGAAAGCTTACGCAGAACGATCAAAGCTCGTTTCACTAGTGGAACAGCAGCAGGCGAAGAGAAGGCCATAGCAACATTCCATAAGGTTTGTTCATCCATCCTGGTAGACCAGTTCACAAGGTATTCAAAGGTGATGCTTGGATAATAACGTAGTAATGTACCCCCTAAAACTAATGGACCCATGCTTTCCCTTACGGCCTTTGCTCTGTCCGTCAGAAGTGGCTCAATTAGCCTCAGAAGAGGTTCCCCTAATCCTACAGTACCCAACTGTGCTAACTTGTTTACGGCAATGGGCACCGCGCGACGTACATTCTCCGAACTGTTGGTTACCCAGTTACGCAACACATCGCTCATTCCTGAAAGATCTTCACACAGCAGCTTCCCACAGGCCTCTTTTCCAGATTCACGCACTGTCCAATCTGGATCATTTACAAGGTCCTTTAAAAGAACAACCGCTTTCTTCGGATCCTGTGAGTAACCTTCAGAAATCAGGCCGCAGGCAACACGCCGCGATTCTGGCTCATCCCTGAGCGCAAAAGCCTCAGCCATATTCAGCAACGATTCGGCGGGATCCGACGCGCGTGCAATCCTATCCACCGCGTAGTACACTTCGGGCATTCCCGCCCCTTGAATGGCTGAAACCAGCTCCTCTATGTTGCCACCCTCAATTGCCCGATCTATAGCATCGCGCATCTAACGCCTCCAATACCGCACTTGCTGTTCAATTAAACTTCGTTGGTCCTTGTCAGTCAACTATTGACATTTCTGGTTCCGGTTGTCACCCTTAACTCTTTCCACTAACATCATACGGAGCAACAGGAGGACAGCAATGCGTAGATCAATCTTGTGGTTGTTAATCCTTATCAGCATCATCCTAGCTGCGACCGTAGGCGGCCTTGCCCAGGATACAAGTGAAAACCTTTCAGAAGATAGAGGCTTAGGCTTAGGAATGCAGGTCGGCTTTCCCTGGGGAGGACTATTAAGCGCGCGATATTGGTTTGATGAGAGCATTGCAGTAGAAGGTATTGTTTTCGCTTGGGGAGAAAGCCCAGACTATTCCGGGGTGTTAACAGGCAGGATGCTTTACAAGGTAAGCGATAGGCCAACAGTTGACTTCTACGTTGTTGGTGGAGCTACATTCCCTTTTTCATCCCACGGCCTGAACACGATTCTGTTTTCCGTTGCTGGGGGAATTGAGTTTAACCTAGCCTTTGCCAACAACCTTGCCATAAACGTTGAGTTTGGTGTTGCAGCATCTACTGAAGGCAGCTTTGTCATGGAGATCGGAAGCGGTATTCATTTCTATTTCTAGCTCTGGTTAGGGAGGCATCAGGTGAAACAAGATAGAGCCTATAAACCATATCGCATTAAAATGGTGGAGCCAGTAACAATCCGTTCGATTGCTGAACGTACAGAGCGTATACGCGCCGCTGGCTACAACGTGTTCAACCTTGATTCCAGCGATATATACGTGGATCTACTGACCGATTCCGGCACCGGAGCCATGAGTCAGGCGCAGTGGGCGGCAATGCTATTGGCGGATGAATCATATGCTGGAAGCAGTAGTTATGCTCGTTTCCAAAAGGTAGCCAAAGATATCTTCGGCTTCAAACATATTTTACCTACTCACCAAGGGCGTGCTGCGGAGAACGTGCTTTTCTCTAGCTTGGTCAAACCCGGCCACATAATTCCCAATAACATGCACTTTGACACAACGCGGGCAAACATAATCGCTAACGGTGGCGAACCTGTTGATTTGGTAATCGATGAAGCGTACGACCCCAAAGCAAACATTCCATTTAAAGGTAATATGGACACCGATAAGCTTGTTGCCCTAATCGACAGGGTAGGCAACGACCGCATTCCGCTTATCATGATCACCATTACCAACAACAGCGGCGGCGGAGAACCTGTCTCAGTGGAGAATATTCGTGCGGTCAGCGAAATAGCCCACTCTAGAGGCATACCGTTTTTCATAGACGCCTGCCGTTACGCAGAGAATGCGTTCTTCATCAGGAATCGAGAAGAGGGCTATGAAGATAAACAACCGATAGAGATTGCCCGCGAAATCTTCTCGCTCGCTGATGGAATGACAATGAGCGCCAAGAAAGATGGCTTAGCTAACATAGGCGGATTACTGGGGGTAAATGATGAACAAATCTTTACCGCCGTGCGTGAGCGCCTGATACTAATGGAGGGATTCACAACTTACGGGGGTCTTGCCGGGCGCGACCTTGACGCAATAGCAGTTGGTCTAAGAGAAGCGCTTAACCTAGACTATTTGCGTGACCGAATCGAACAGGTAAGATATTTGGGGAAAGGGTTGATTGAAAACGAAATTCCTATAGTAGAACCCATCGGCGGTCACGCCGTGTACATCGATGCACTCAGCTTACTACCAGGATTTCCCCAATCCCTGTTTCCCGCGCTATCCATAGTTGTAGCCCTATACGAGCAAGCAGGCGTACGTTCCGTGGAGGTAGGAAGCGTCATGTTTGCACACCCCAACAAGGACGGCCATGTTATATATCCAAGACTAGAACTAGTTCGATTAGCAATACCGCGCCGTATGTACACTCGTTCCCACCTGGACACCGTTATTGAAGGGATGACAAAGATAGCTTCTATGAAGGAAGGTTTACCGGGATACAGAATTACCGATGGGGCGGGCCCGTTGCGGCATTTCATTGCCCGCTTTGATCAGGTGCCCCGTACTTAAATAGCGTCCTTTTTGCAAGGCTTTACGAGAAGGAGAACCATGAAAATCCTGATAATCAAGAGTACTCCCAACAGCAATGGGCTAACATCAGCCTGCGCCGAGGCAGCTCGACAAGGAGTGATAGACAGCCGGAGTCGTGCGCGGGTAGTTAATCTTAACGATCTGAGCATTGCTCGCTGCGCCGTTCATAACGAAGGTTGGGGAACATGCCGTACAAAACACCATTGCCAACTACAAGATGACTTCCAGAACTTGCAGGCAACAATTGAGCAAGCAGAGGGATATGTATTCCTATCACCGGTCTATTTCGGCGAACCCAGCGAACCGATGAAGGCAATGATAGATCGACTTCGCCGCTGCGAAGCAACAAAGAACGAAGAAGGGGAAAAGAGCATTCTAGCTGATAAGCTAGCGGTTTTGGTCGCTGCCGCTGGGGATAGCGGCCACGGAGCTATATCATGCCTAGCAGCAATGGAGCGGTTTGCCTTGCGGGTAGGGGCAAAAGTCTTTGACACAATCGCGGTCACACAGGCCACACGCGATTATCAGCTAGAGACGGTCCACGACGCTCTAGCAGCAATGACTGCACCTCTTCCGATACCGGAGCTTAGCACAGCTAAAAGAAACGCACGAAGACCAAGCCGTCATAGGCAACGTCGATCTTAAGGGCAATAGGGTAAAGCAAATACACGCACAGCATATCTCTAACAACAGCAAGCTCTACGCACTCAAGCCATAGATGTTGGCGTATTTGTCGGAGATATACCGCATGAAGTAAGCTCCGCTGAGTTTCTCACCTGTTACGCGCTCGATCAATTCCTTCGGTTCGTACATTTTTCCGTATTGGTGGATCCTGTCTCGCAACCATTCGAGTAGCCCTGACAGCTCGCCGCGTGAAATCTTCTCCTTAAGATCTGGAATATCTTTAAGCGCCGCAACGAAAAACTGGGCACTATACAGGTTTCCTAACATGTAAGAAGGAAAATATCCAAAAAGCCCAGATGACCAATGAACATCTTGAAGAACCCCACTAGCATCATCCTCAGGCACAACGCCCAGGTAACGATTCATAGCATCTCGCCATAGATCGGGCAAAGCAGACACATCAATCCTGCCACTGATTAGCCCTTCTTCTAACTCAAAACGGAGCATGATGTGCAAGTTATAGGTTACCTCATCAGCCTCAACGCGTACAAGTGAAGGTTGAACGATGTTTATAGCTCGGTATAAGTCCTCAGCAGACACAGAGGAAAGCTTAGGCACAACTTCGCCTACAATCGGCGAGAAGTACTGCCAGAACTCCCTACTGCGACCAACCAGATTCTCCCACATCCGGGATTGAGA
>JAGYNL010000004.1 GCA_018399865.1 Candidatus Bipolaricaulota bacterium
TACCTTTAGCCAGTGTTCATACTGCGATTTGAGCGTCCACACTTCCTTCATGGGAGATAAGCCATATCGATCGATCATGCCTTTGCCTCCAGGTATCCATCTATCATAATATCATCCTCAAATCGCCTGATGCTAACCCGGTGAAGTCTCAACGCATCGGTTACCTTCTCTACCCCTTCACCCGCCACAGCGGGGATTGAATCCCGGCCACCAATTATTATTGGAGCAATGAACATTGACACCTTGTCAACAAGTCCACGTTCCAAGAACAAAGCCGCAGTCTCTCCTCCCCCCTCAACGAGTACAGAATCGATGCCTTCACTAGCCAAACGAGAAAGTAGGATCTGTAGATCCACACGCTCATCTTCTTGGTATGCCAGGCGCCAGACATCAACCTTACGTTCACGGAGAAGCGCTTCCTTTTCAGAGGACATGTTTGTCGTGGTTACAATCGTACGGCCCTCACAAGATAACATACTTGCTTCATGAGGCATCATTCCACTTCCATCAACAACTATCCTTACTGGATTTGGCCCTTCCACGTGCCGAACGGTAAGCAAGGGATCATCCTTAATTACTGTGTTCACTCCAACTAGAATTGCAGAAAATCTTGCCCGTAAACGATGAACCTCTTTTCTTGCCTCAATGCCGCTTATCCACTTAGAATCGCCAGCGTGAGTAGCAATCCTGCCGTCCAGGCTCTCTGCTAACTTCAGCTGCACAAAGGGCATCTTCGTTCTGATATATTTAAAGAATATCTCGTTAGCTTTTCTTGCCTCAGCTTCCAGAACGCCCTCTGTAACCTTAATCCCAGCCTCAACCATCTTACGCACGCCTTCACCATTGACCAGAGGGTTGGGGTCGCGACAAGCAATAACAGCCCTGGATATTCCAGCTTCGATAATCCGATCAACACAGGGCGGAGTCTTGCCGTGGTGGCTGCAAGGTTCAAGCGTCACGTAGATTGTGGCACCAGCAGCATCTTGTTTGGCCTGTTCTAGAGCGTAAACTTCGGCATGCGGACCGCCAAATTGATGGTGGTAGCCCCGTCCAACAATTCTTCCTTCTTTGACCACTATTGCCCCTACTATTGGGTTAGGGTTGGTATAGCCGATGCCTTTGTGTGCCAGTTCTAGAGCAAGGCGCATGTAATGCTCATCTTTCGAGTCTGAGTAGTTTGCCCGGTTAAGGTCTTTCATCGGGTTTGGTTAGCTAGCAGCCGCTATGAGCTCACGCATGGCAGCTATGCGATCGGAGTGACCAAAAATAGACGAGCCAGCCACAATGAGCTCCGCGCCTGCGTCTACCACGTCCTTCACGTTTCCAGCGTTGATACCCCCATCTACCGAAATCATCACTTCCCTATCGGCTATCTCCTTGCGTAAAGCCCTAATTCTTTCCACCGCTTCTGGCATGAACGCCTGCCCTCCAAATCCCGGCTCTACACTCATTACGAGCACCAAGTCCAAAACGTCCAGATAGGGAAAGATAGCGGTGATTGGCGTTATAGGCCGCAGAGAGATGCCTACCTTGCATCCCAGGTCACGAATCGCTTCCACGGTCCGAAAAGGCTCATTGCTGGCTTCAATATGAAAAGTAATCGTATCAGCTGAGGTCACCCTAAATTGCGGGGCATACTGCACCGGATAATCGATCATCAGATGGATATCAAAGGGCTTTTGCAGTCCTACGCGTACTGAGTTCACAACCGGGGGCCCGATTGTCAAATTGGGAACAAAGTGCCCGTCCATAACATCTATGTGAAAGCAGTCAGCTAAAGGCTCAACTTCTCTCGCTTCAGCACGCATATTCCCAAAATCAGCTGAAAGAATCGATGGGGCAAGTTTCATCTTCGCCTGTTGAAAGAAAGGAGCAGAAGAAGCTGTAGGGCAGCCATTGCTGCAGCCGCAATATAGGTCAAGGCGGCAGCAAAAAGCACCTCTTTTACGCCCCCTATCTCCTCCGTTGTCATTAAGCCGCTCTGCCGCAGGCTTCTCACCGCACGACGGCTAGCATCTAGTTCCACCGGAAGTGTTACTAACGTAAACAGGACCGCAGCAGAGAAGGCAAGAATTCCTACCGTGATGAACATCTGGTAACGGAAGATGATCCCAATAAGGAAAAGCGGGAACGCCAATTTAGAGCCAATGTTAGCTATAGGCACAATAGCCGTCCGCAGGAAAAGAGGCCGGTAACCACTCGCATGCTGAATAGCGTGTCCGGCTTCGTGCGCTGCCACGCCAACTGCCGCTACGGATGCAGAGTCAGGAGCTGATAGGTTAAGAACCCTTCCCCGAGGATCATAGTTATCAGCAAGCGGCCCCTTTGCGGTACCCAGAGTGACGTTGGTTATTCCGTTTCCTTCCAGGATCCGCTTTGCTACCTGTCCAGACGTGATTCGACCGACAGTATCCACCTTTGAGTAACGGGTATATGTAGAGCGGACCTTATATTGCGCGTAGATCGCCAAGGCCAAAGCAGGAAGTAATATCAGAAAGCTCGGGGCCATTAGAAATGGAAATCCAACTAACATTACTCAGATTCCTCCCTATCTTCTGTGTCAGCTGCGAGTATACGACCCTGAACTAGACTCGGCAAGCAATAGCGCACAACTAACGCAATACCCAAACCAGCACACCCTGCACCAGCAATGTCAGCTAACCAATCGAGAATGCTTGCCTGGCGTGTAGCAACAAAAATCTGGTGCAGTTCATCGCCTCCAGCATAAATAGCTGTCAACACTAACGCAATAAGGCCACGATGCCAACGAAAAACCTTCCAACAAAGAAAATAGAAGAAGCCAAATTCCAAGGCGTGAAACAACTTATCTGAGCCAGAAAACCGCAATAAGGCCTGATCGCCATCTACTTTCATGCTGGAGGCAGCAAATATCAGCCCTGCATAGACTACAAGAGCCAATACCCAGCCAAGACGTCTCTTATCCATCTATCCGCTAGCCTCATTCAAAACCCAGAAGAGAGGGCCGATAAGCCAGATTCTGTCTTGAGGGACCATTCAACTGACGCGGCCTACCCGGAGGCTTGGACGGGCAATCCTATCACGCCCCCTTACTTGGCCTTGCTCCGATCAGGGTTTGCCAAGCCAATTTGGTTGATTTGCAGGACGATTTCCACCTCGTTTTCGACCAGGAGCAATTCGTCGTGAGTCGGCCAGACTTGGGTCTGCGCGGCGCCGGCGAAGCCGGGGAATTTTCGACCGAGCTGCTCCCAAAGTTCCTCCGCCATGTGCGGGGCGAAGGGGCTGAGGAGAAGCAGCAAGGTGCGCAGGGCGGAGACGGGGCATTTTTGCGCGGCAGTGAGTTCGTTGACGCAGACCATCATTTGCGAGATGGCGGTGTTGAAGGAGAGCGTGCTGAGGTCGGCGCTGACTTTTTTGATCGTGGCGTGGAGGACGCGGAGTTGGGCGGCGGTGGGTTCGACGTCGGCCACTTTGGCGGAGAGTTGCCAGCGGCCCTCTTGGTCCTCGGGCATGGCCAGGCGCCAGGCGCGGGCGAGAAAGCGGTAGACGCCTTCGACCCCTTTCATGCTCCACGGCTTCATTTGCTCGA
>JAGYNL010000005.1 GCA_018399865.1 Candidatus Bipolaricaulota bacterium
CTGAAAATATTGAAAATAGGGAGGTAGTTGGATCCAAGAACTTCTCGACAAGGGCAAACCGCTCGAAAGGGCGGGGCGCGAAGCAAGGGGCCTTACTTAAGGTGGCAAGAATCAGGGGTTTCAAATTTCACACTGAAGGCTTGATACCTAAGGACGGTAGCCCAGTTACCTTAAGGAGGCAACTAGAATGAAGAAACTACTTGTAAGTGTGTTAGCATTAGGAATATGTTTGGGGCTCACCGGAATAGTGATGGCATCTGGTAGTGCAGACCAAAGTACTCAATTGGATGTCGGGGCCATTAATGAATTATCAGTAGATGGCGCCGTGAGCATGGTGTTCAATGCTACGAATATTGAAGCTTCAGGTGGGGGAGCCTATGTAATTGGTTCCGCTGCTTTCCAGGTCACTGACACTAACGGTACCTATTCAGTCACTACCAACTCGGCTACGGCCAAGAAGATAACAGCAGAGATAGACGCCGACCTTACTGCAACAGGTTTGGTGCTCTACGTCACACTCGCAAGTGCATCTGGCACCAGCGCAGGCGAGCTGGATATCAGTGACAGTGCCACTACCGCTGCGGATGTAGTAACGGCTTTAACTAACTGCGCAGATGCAGCTCAGCAGATCACCTATAGGGCAGTTGCCACCGTGGAGACCCCGGTAGATAGCACGTATGATCCTACCATAACTTATACGATTGTAGATAGTGCTTGATAAACTGCGGCCAATATCCTTTTACAGAAGAAGCGGGCCTGAAGAGGCCCGCTTCTTCTCCATACGCGCCTTTACGCACAGCCTCGTCTTTGCTTTGCGGACTTCACAATGCAAAAGATTTTCATAAAGCTGTTGATATATAGGATAACCGGGGGCTGTCTAAGAAGGAGGAATAAAATGAATCTCCCTGTTAGAATATTCATCATGTTTCTTTTAGCTCCTCTCTTTTTTGCACCACAAATGACCCATGCCGCGATATCTATTTCAGTAACAGGGACGTGGTCTGAAACAGTAGATAAGTATGATTTGATCTCCGGTGCAGGGAGTGACCTAACAGCCTCCTACGAAAGCGCTACTGATCAGGTATCGATAACCGTTTCAAACACCAGTGGCGCTGGGGACAGCTGGCGGGTGGATGTTAGGAAGGTCGATACGAACTGGCACAGCGATCTTTCTTTGTGGGTCAAGAGGACCGGTAGCGGTACGGGGGGGAGCGTCTCCGGTGGAAGCTCTTACCAGCAACTAACTGGTAGCGATCAATCCTTCTTCACCGGAAGCGACGATGTGTCCGGGATCACGGTGCAGCTTAAGTTGAGCGGAATGTCAGTACAGGTTCCACCAGGCAGCTATACCACCACGGTTTATTACACGGTGGTGGACATCTAAGCTGCCGGGATGTATGTTTGTTGATAGAGGAGGAATACTATGAGTACTCTTTCAATCTCTCCAGCGCGAAAGATAGGACGCGCGTTTCTTACCACACTTGCCTTGTGCGTCCTTCTTGTCCCTTGTTGCCAGGCGCAGATCTCCGTACAGGGCGGACTGACGCACGAGTTCGTAGTGAGGCCTGGCCAAAGCTATACCGGGGACATCGTTATCACTAACAATGCGGGGACCAGTACCGGACTGGAGGTAACCCAAACCGACTATTTCTTCCTCGCCGATGGGAGTAACGTCTATGGCGAGCCCGGAAGCGTTCCCCTCTCCAATGCGGAGTGGATCAACTTGTTCTCTCCCCCGCGTGCCGTTGCCCCAAGGGAAAGGATCTCGATTCCCTACAGAATTGATGTCCCGGACGATCCATCCCTAGCAGGCACCTACTGGAGCATGGTCATGATAGCAACATTGGCTACACCGGCCGAGGCCACAGCGGAAGGAGAGATAGCCATCCACCAAGTGTTCCGCTATGGGATTCAGATCGTTACCCATATCGGTGATACCGGTGAGCGCAAGATCAGCATCCTTGATGTTAAGCTTATTCGTGAGGAGGAAGGGCCTGTTCTTCAGCTTGACGTCGAGAACACCGGTGAGCGATGGGTAAGGCCGAGCGCCTGGGTCGAGCTGTACGACGAGCAGGGGGCAACTGTCGGCCGGGTTGAATCCTCCCAGCTGCGCATCTACCCAGGGTGCTCTGTGCGGCACCGCTTTGTGCTCTCCGAGGTCACAAGCGGGCACTACAAGGCCCTGGTCGTCTTCGACAACGGGGATGAGTACGTCTGGGGCGCTCAGTACGACCTTGAGCTGTGAGGCTCGACCTGAAAGGCAACAAAGTTCAATCTCCTCCGGCAAAAAAGCGGCTTGCCCCCTTTAGGCCTGCCATCCTAATCGGCCTGGTTCTCCTTTTCTTCAGTGTTCCTTTGGCCTTGTATCCCTGGGTTACCACCTTTGTGATGGCCAAGGATATGGTTGCCCTGCTCCTCTTACTTGTGATTGCCGCGTGTTGGGCAATCTGGGTGACGGGCAAAGGAAAGCGTTTGTCGCTCAAGACACCACTCACCATTCCGATCATCGTTCTCGCTGGGACAATACTGCTGTCGTTTGTGAATACGGAGAGTTTCTTCGACAGCGCTCTGGGGCTTGCTGTGTGGGGAGCTGCATCTTTCTTTATTTCATCGTCATCTCCGTGGTTGACGGCTCGCGGTGGAGCAAGATCCTCTTGGGAGCAGCTCTGTCGGCTGGTTTTCTTGCAGCGACGTACTGCATCTTTCAATTCTACGGTGTTGATTTTTCCTTTTGGGCTAAACTTGGTGGACGAGGGCGGCTCTTT
>JAGYNL010000006.1 GCA_018399865.1 Candidatus Bipolaricaulota bacterium
AATCTCTCGAGCGTTCATTTTCCCTCCTTATATATTGCTAGGAGCAATCAGTTTGCTTATTTTCAAAGCTGTCGTAGCGGACAAACTCAGAAAGGTCTGCTCGTCTTGTTTGCGCATCGCGCTTGGGGTTGTAGGCGGGCACGCCTAGTGGTAGCAAGGCTATCACGCGCAGTTCTTTAGGAATGCTAAGCAGCTTTCTGATCTTCCCCTCGACTGACCTGCGCTTGCCCTCGAGGTCAAAGATACCAGCCCAGAAAGTGCCTAAACCAAGAGAACTAGCCACCAGTGCCATGTTTTGTGCGGCAATCGCCCCCGCCTCAATATAGTGCTTGCTGTCTCTCCATGGATCAACGGCTATAGCGATCACTACGGGAGCGTTACCTATTCCGCTGGTAGTCAAACCAATACTGCCTCTATTGGCTAAGGAAATACGCAGCACAAGCTCTTCTAGGGCACGTCTTTTTGATTCATCGCGGACTACGATGAAGGTCCATGGCTGCGAATTGGCATAAGAGGGAGCCCAACGCCCGGCTTCCAAAACCATCTCCAGCTTATCATCTGCTACTTCTTCTTCCTTAAAGCGAAATATGCTAGTCCTGTCACGGATTACCTCTAAGACCTCGTTTTCTGCCATGTAAACCTCCTTTTTTAGTCAACCAGAATCTCTAGAAGCTAGTATCTAGCCTCCTAATATTCGGTTTATATCTTGCTGTGGCTCACCGATAAGTCGCAAGTCATATTCATCCTGCAGGATCTTTCCTATATCATCATTTACCCATGCTGGCATTATTGGGCCGAGGTAAATACCCTTGATCCCAAGAGACAGAAGGGACCAAAGTATGGCAACCGCCTTTTGTTCCATCCAAGATAGAACAATAGTTAAAGGAAGATCATTTATCCCAACAGCGAACATGTCTGCTAGGGCAACTGCAAAATCGATGGCCACTATTGAATCATTACACTGACCCAGATCTATGAGCCGCGGGATCCCTTCGATAGTGCCCAGATCAAGATCGTTTATTCTAAACTTACCGCAGGCCAGGGTGAGAATGACGGTATCTTCAGGCAGTCTCTGCGCAAATTCTCTGTAATAGCTTCCTTTTCTGAGGGGTGAATCACATCCCCCAATAAGGAAGAAATGCCTAATCTTTCCCTGTTCTACAAGCTGCCTTAGTTTGTCCTTTAGCCCGACCAAGGATGACAAAGAAAAACCTGTAGTTAGAACAACTTCTCCAGGCTTTTCGTCGAGCTTAGGTAAGGAAAGCGCCTTTTCAATAACTGCCTCATAGTCATAGCCTGGTATATGTGTCACTCCAGGAAGCTTGGCTGGACCGGTGGTGAACATGCGGCCTGCGTAGTCTTCTTTTGGCAACAGTACACAATTGGATGTTCCAAGAATTGCAGCCGGAATTTGAGAGAACAATTCTCTTTGGTCGTACCACGCCTTACCAAGGTTTCCTGCCAGGTGTTTGTAGCGCTTCAAGCCAGGGTAACCGTGTGCGGGCAACATCTCCGAATGTGTATAAACATTGATCCCAGTGCCCTCACTCTGCTTAAGCAGCTCCTCTAGGGCTTTTAATCCATGCCCAGTTACGATGATCGCGGGGCCTTTGGCTTGCCCGGTTTGAACCTGCGTAGGTACAGGCTCACCATAGGTTTCGATGTGCGCTTTTTTGAGTAAGCGCATAGTGCGCAAGGCCATCTGTCCAGCCTCTAGGCCAAACCGGAGCAAGTCATCAGCATCGAAATTCACGTTTGTAAACGTGGCGTAAAAAACCCTTTCTAGAAAGGCATCGATCTCAGGATCCGTGTAGCCAAGTTCGCGCGCATGATACAGATAAGCTGACAACCCTTTGGTTGCAAAGATTAGGTTGTCCTGCAAACGGGCTACAGTTGCTGTTTTCCCGCACACGCCTTGGGTGGTACATCCCGTCCCACGCAGGGTTTGCGAACACTGGTAGCAAAACATATCTAGTTTCTCAGCCATTTCTATCCTCCTTGTTTGGAGATTTTCTTGCAGGTTTTTCTTTAACTGTGGCCATCTTGTCGGCCAGGAACTTAATGCTGGTTTCTTCCAGGAAGCGTATGATTTGCTGCCTTATCGGTTCCCATACGTTGCTAAGCGGGCATTCCGGGGTTCCTGGAAATGGCTCGACCTCAAAAATGCATTGACTAAAGTACCCATCTCCTTCGATCACTCGTACCACATCCGCCAGTGAGACCTTTCTTGGATTGCGCTCGAAATACACCCCGCCATTCTTTCCTCGAACCGAAGATAGAATTCCCGCGCGAACCAACGGAGGAATAAGTTTGGCCAGGAAGCAGGCAGGAATTCTTCGGGCCGCGGCAATATCACGTATTGGGGTTAGCCTTTGTCTTCCTGCCAGCTCTATCAAGGCCATCACTGCGTACTTAGTCGTTTGAGAGTACAGCATTCTATCTCCCGATAAAAAGATCTTTTTATCCTTTATTGTACAAAACAGCAACCCTTTGTCAAGGGAAACTAACTACTAGAATTATTAAGTCTTGTTCTTGATTCTACTCTTTCTCGAACATATCCTTGGCGGCACCACAATCAGGGCACACCCAATCATCGGGCAGTTCTTCAAATGGTGTTCCCCGCTCGATACCGCTAGTAGAATCCCCTTCCTCCGGATCGTAGACGTAACCACATACCGTGCATACCCATCTATCCATTTTCTTACCTCCTTTTTCTTATGGTTCTCCTGTACTCGTTGTAGGTTAAGGCTTCTCCCTTTTCTTTTACACCAGCACGATCTACGAAAGCAAGAAATAGCTAATGTGTATCGAGGTCAACGATGAACTCAGGAATCACAGTGCATTCGTAGAAGGCTTTCGCATCCGGCAACACCGGGATACCACTACTTGATAGTTCAAACGGGAAATCCTCGAACTTGTTTACATCCCGGCCAGATTGAAATCCAAATCGCCGGATAGTATCTGGACACATAGGATCTTCGCGATCTAGGACATTCAGCACAAACTTCCCTGTTTTGCTGATGAGCTCGTGGGTTAAAGATCTATTTTCAACTCCAATCACAACCCGTGGTGGAGCACTGGTAACCTGCATTGCAGCATCAAGGCACTGACCATTCGGTGGTTGGTCCCTGTTGTTTCCCCCATGAACAGCCGCGAGAACGTAGAGGCCATGGGGCATTTCAAAAAGCGCCTGGTTTAGTGCACCAGGCTGATCTACTATCTTAAACTGGTGCATGATCCTCTCTCTGCCTGTTTGGGAAAAACCCATCCCGTAATAACCTTGGCTGAGTAATTCTGGTTCTCCATTGGCAAATTACTCACGTTCATAAGTAGTTTTAAGCGCCTCCAGCATAAATGGCCATTGCTTCTAGGGCCGGGCGAGCCGAAGGAGTTCAACTCTCCCCTCCCGCCCAGTTGATGGACTTGAGGAAACGCATATTGTGCCAAGCTGTTTACTGAAACTAGCCAGCATTAACTGAGCTATTTTCCCAAGCCTTTTGGCCTAAATATCGAAGCATAGACAAGTAGACATACGTCGATACAGGCACGTGTTTTGTCTGCTAGTTCTGCCCGTAGAGCATCCAGCTTTCGATTATCTACCTTCCTCTATTGCTTCTTGTGACAGAACCACCAATCGTAACAATCGTACTCCTTTTGTCGGGTCCGCGCTGTCTGTACGTCGCTTGCCGGGGGAACTATTACCTCGTCTCCTATAAGCTCGTTATTAGGCCAGTCTGCAGGGATAGCCGCTCCTTGCTGTTCTGCAACCTGGAAGCCTTTGATCATCCTAAGAAACTCGTCCATGTTCCGGCCCAGTTCTTGCGGATAGTACATTATCGCACGCACTATGCCTTTAGGATCAACGATAAACACCGCACGTACAGTGTTCGTACCCTTTCCCGGATGTATTAAGCCGAGTTTTCTGGCAATAGCCTCCGTTCCGGCAATAATCGGAAACTTAATCTCAACATTGAGGTTATCCTGAATCCAATCGGCCCACTTGATATGGGAATGGACCTGATCGACAGACAGCCCGATCAACTCAGTATTCAGCTCTTTGAACTTCTCGTAGCGCTTCTGGAACGACACAAACTCCGTAGTACAAACGGGGGTGAAATCACCAGGATGGCTGAATAACAGGAACCACTTACCTTTATATTCGTCGGGAAGCGAAATTACTCCATACGTCGTTTGAACCTTCATCTTCGGGAATGAATCCCCCAACAGAGGCATACCCATTGTCTCCCGCATCTCTCCTTTTTCCTGTTCCATCACTACCTCCTCTAAGTAGTTTATTTAGTCACTTCTGGCAGCCAGGGCAAAAATACGTTGATCTTCCCACCTGCGTTACTCGAACAATATCTTCTCCGCAGCGGGGGCACTTAGCCCCTCGGCGCCCGTATACTGCGAGCTTTTCTTGAAAAGTACCAAAGTCTCCATAGACATTGCGATAGTCAGAGACTGTATTCCCGAAAGTCGTTCCCATGCAATCGATCGCCTGTCGCAATATCAATCGGATGGCGCGATGTAGCTTTTTAATCTCGTTTTCATCCAGGCTGTGTGCCGGCCTACGCGGATCAATCCCAGCACGCCACAACGCCTCTGAGGAATAAATGTTTCCCAGCCCTGCTATGCGTCTCTGATCCATAAGAAGTGGCTTGATCGCTACCCGGCTTTTGGTAGCTATTTCGTATAGCTTCTTGGCGCTGAACCCCTTACTGAGAGGGTCTAGCCCTAATTGATGAGGAAACCCGTTC
>JAGYNL010000007.1 GCA_018399865.1 Candidatus Bipolaricaulota bacterium
TCCTCATGTGAGGGCGCTTAGAACATTTGGGTCTGCCTGTCTTGATCTAGCGTATGTTGCATGCGGGAGGATAGATGTAGCCTGGTACCTTTCCCTTTGGCCTTGGGATGTAGCTGCAGGAGTACTACTGGTCAGGGAAGCTGGGGGCATGGTTTCAAATCTCCTTGGAGGCAGGATTACCGATTCGCAGGACGGGATTGTGGCTACTAATGGGGCAATACACGACGAAATGCTCAGCCTGATCAGTCCATGAACAAAGGCAGTACCATTCTTAGGTACCAAGAGATAATAGGCGACTGGGAAGCTTTCAGCTTGGCTTGTGCTCGCCCCCTGCCCGTAACGATCAGGGTCAACACCCTACGAGCGTCTGCAGAAGAAGTCTATCGGAGACTAACGGATAAGGGTTTCATGCTTTCTCGGATCAAGTGGGCTGACGATCTCTTCCTTGTTCACCAGGGAACAGTGAGCAAGACAATTGAACACTGGTTGGGTATGTTCTATATACAGGAGGCGGTACAGACAATCCCGGTACGAATACTCGATCCGCAACCGGGAAATCAGATCCTTGATATGGCTGCTGCTCCAGGCGGCAAGTGCACACAGATTGCTTCGTACATGCACAATCACGGGGCACTCATTGCAAACGAGCCGGTTGGAAAGCGCCAGCCGTCGTTGATGGCAAATATCAACCGGATGGGAGTTCTGAACGCTACTGTTACCTCATATAGAGGTGAATCATTTCCCATGCATATAGGTTTCGATCGGATTCTACTGGACGCTCCCTGTTCAGCCGAAGGGACAATTCGTAAGGAACCAGCACTTCGCCATGGAGCTACGGCCGCTACGGTCCTTCGTCTTTCCCGCTTGCAGAAACGGTTAATCCAGCGCTCATATGATCTTCTGAAGCCAGGCGGAGTTCTCGTCTATTCTACCTGTACCTTTGCCCCGGAGGAGAACGAGGCAGTGGTCTCATACCTACTCTCCAAGCGCAAAGTGTTAGTTGATCAAGTAAGCCTTCCCTTTGATGCTCACACAGGGATCAATGGTTGGAATGGGCAGAAATTTGCGTCAGAGGTGCAGCGATGTGTGAGAATATATCCAAATGATGTTGACAGCGGAGGAGCGTTCATTGCCCGTTTACGAAAACCTGCGTGAAGAAGTCATATCTTTCCTTTATTCTAGGTTCGGTATTGAAGGAGAAGTGCTGGATAAGTTGCATTTTGTAAGGCAAAAAGAAGAAGAGCTTTGGGTAACTAGCGCGCCCACTCCATGCGGGATAGAATCAAGTCGGCCTGCGGGTGTACGAGCCTTTCGCAGAACGCCAGGTGGCCTTAAGCCAACAACAGTGTTCCTGTGCCTATTGGGCGATCATGTGAAAAAGTCGCGGATAGAAGTGGACGAGTACACCCTCAAACAACTTCTCCTTGGGAACGCCATCAGCTGCGAGATTGACAAGGGCTACATAGCTATCAGTTACCGAGGGGATGTCCTAGGCTGTGGGGAAGCAAGACAGGGCAAGGTACGAGCCCGCATTTCGACGAAGAAGAGGCGTGAACTCCTAGGATGTCTTGAGCAAAAACACCGTTTTGTAGAGCCCTAAACCGGCGATCTAACGTTATTGTTAATTGTGATCTTAATCACGGAAATCACCACCCCTATTCTGCTATGATAGTAGTCGTGTGTGAGGAAAGACTAAGGAGGAAATAATGATACGAACAAAAACGTGGCTTCTAATGGCTTTGGTGCTCGGGTCGTTCTTGTTTT
>JAGYNL010000008.1 GCA_018399865.1 Candidatus Bipolaricaulota bacterium
TGCCTGCATTAATGGCAACTCTCCTCGTTGGTTAGTCCACGGATTCAGGTATAAGATAATACCGCAACTGGCGGAAAGCTGGGAAGTCAGCGAAGATGGCCTTACCTATACGTTCCATCTTCGCAGTGGAGTGAAGTTTCACAATGGAAAGGTGCTTACCGCTGCAGACGTAGAGGCTTCGCTTGAGAGGTACATAGCAGTCTCACCTGGAAAGCAGTATTTCTCATCAGTTGAGTCCATAGATGTAGTGGACCCTTTGACACTTGTCATTCATCAGAGCAATCCGGCTGCATTGGAGATAGGCTTCGCACTACCAAATCCTTGTATGATAGTGTTCCCGGAAGAGATAGTCCGGGATCGAACAGACGAGCTTCGGGGGCCAGATGAACTTGTCGGCACTGGACCGTACAAGCTGGTGGAATGGGTTCCGGATGTTCATATTCTGCTGGAAAGCTTTGACGATTACACGCGGGACCAGCGTTACGATGTCCCTAGTGGTTTAGGTGGTGATAGGCCTGCAACATTCAAGCAAATAGAGTTCATTCCAGTCACCGAGGCTGCCAGCAGGCTGGCCGGACTAGAAACAGGGGAGTATGACTTCGCGGATGAGCTTCCACCAACAAGCTATTCACGGCTAGAAGCAGCTTCTGACATAACGCTGCATGTTGCATGGTCAAATATAGTAAATGTAGAAATTAATAAAGCGCTTTGGCCAACCAGTGACGTAAGATTTCGACAGGCAGTGGCCGCAGCGCTTGATATGGAACAGATAATGAAAGCCGTCACTTTTGGCAATGATAACTTATACAGGTTGCAGCCAAGTCTCTTTCCTCCCGAACAGACACTCTGGCACAACCTTGAAGGATCAGATGTATACAATCACCAGGACTTAGATAAGGTTCACCAGCTTCTACAAGCGGTGGGTTACAATAATGAAGAAGTAATATATATTACTAACCGCGATTATCCATTCCATTACAAAGCTTCAATTGCGGCTGCCGCACAGCTACAGGCAGCTGGTATCAACGTTCAGTTGGAGTTTATGGATTGGCCATCTCAGATGCAGCGGGCGATAAGTCTAAAGAACTGGCATCTGCATCAGTGCAGCTGGTCCATGCGTCTTGACCCACTTATGTTGGCATCTAGCTTCTCGTCAGGGTCACCTGTCGCTTATGGTTACGACAATCCTGTAATGGACGAACTAATGAAGGAAATTGGGCTTAGCCTTCCTGATGAAGAGCGACGAGCAATCCTTCTCAAAATCCAGAAACTTCAGTGGGAAGATCTTCCGATCATCAATTACGGCGGTTACTTCTCACTCCAGGCAGCTTCTTCTAGACTAAAGGGATATAAGCCATGGTACATTGTACCTAGGTTCTGGACATGTAGTCTAGATAGTGAGTAATTAGATCTTACACGTATGGAGGCTGGGGCGATCTTTGCCCCCCTCCATTCTAGTTAGCTACTCGACAAGCGGTAACATGACAATCTATATGCTGAGACGAATACTGATGCTGATTCCCGTGTGGCTTTGTGTCGCTACCTTATCATTTCTCATTATACACCTAACCCCCGGCGATCCCGCTGCTCTTATGTTGGGCCAGGAGGCAGTATCCCAGGAGGGACTGCAAGCTGTACGCGAACGATTGGGGCTTGATAGATCTCTGCTCGCACAGCTGGGTCAATTCTTAGCAGGAGCCGCACGCGGTGATCTTGGCGAATCTTTCTTTCTTGGTCAGCCAGTCAGCAATGCTATATTGTCACGGCTTCCTGTAACGTTTGCTCTGGCGTCTGCCTCGCTGGTCGTTGCAGTATTGATCGGGGTACCGCTTGGGATATTAGCCTCACTTAAGCCTGGTAGTCCATGTGATGCGTTGATAATGACCATCTCTATAGCTGGTCTCTCCACCCCCGCTTTTCTCCTTGGATTGGGACTGATCTACATTTTTAGCGTTACGCTAGGGTGGCTGCCCGTAGGACGATATGTTCCATTTTCGTCTGATTTCATTGGTGGCTTGAGACATATAGTGCTGCCCGCTTTCTCCCTAGGATTCATGAACGCAGCGCTGATTGCAAGGATGACGAGATCAAGCATGCTCGAGGTCTTGTTGGATGATTATGTCAGGACAGCAAGGTCCAAAGGAATAGCAGAGCCAATAGTAATATATAAGCATGCTTTCCGTAATGCAGCACTTCCCATAGCAACAACTGTTGGCCTGGTTTTTGCGCTCCTCCTTGGCGGAGCTTTTATAACTGAAGCTGTATTTACGCTACCGGGAATAGGTACCTTGATAGTATCAGCAGTTAAAAGAAGAGACTACCCAGTTGTGCAAGGAGGACTGCTATTTCTTGCAACCGCGGTCCTATTGATAAACATGGTTGTTGACTTGCTTTACACGTATCTCGATCCACGGATCAAATATCAGTAACTTCAAGCAATGAAGAACACAAGACATAGGCTATTAAGGACAAGTCTCCGTAGGTCTCCATCTCTGGGGATCGGCCTTGTCGTTTTAGTATTAATATTTGCTGCATGTTTCGTTGGTCCTAGCACAACGCAAGCAGACCCAACATCAATTGATTATAGCTCCATCTTGAATCCGCCAAACAGGCAGCATTTGCTTGGCACCGACGATTTCGGACGGGATGTTCTGTCGCGCATCATGTCGGGAGGGCAAAATAGCATAGCAATAGGCCTCTATGCGTCGGTCCTCTCTGGTATTGTCGGCTGTACAATCGGACTGGTTGCGGGATATCAAGAGCGGCTTCGTGCTGTGCTCATGAGAACAATGGATATTCTAATGTCCTTCCCGGCTCTGCTTCTTGCTCTGGCAATACTGTCAGCACTCGGTTCGTCCTCTCTGAATGTTGCGATAGCCCTGGCGTTGGCATATACACCAAGAACTTCGCGCATTGTAGAGAGCGCTACACTACAGATTAAATCGAAAACCTATATCGAGGCAGATCAGGCTATCGGTGTCCCAACGTGGCGAATACTGGCACGCGGAATCTTTCCGAACATATTAGCTCCACTGATTGTTCAGCAGACCTTCGTCTTCGCCTATGCAATTCTTGGAGAGACAGGGTTGAGCTTTGTGGGGGTAGGTATTCAACCGCCTACTGCAAGTTGGGGAAACATAGTAGGTGATGCCCGTTCATTCATGCGCGAGGCGCCCTGGATGGTCTTCTTCCCAGGCGCAGCGATTATGTTGCTTGTACTGTCTTTGAATCTGCTAGGCGATGGACTGCGTGAAGTATTGGACCCCAAAAGAAGGACATAGGAATACCATGTGGATTAAGCATATATGTGGGAGGATAACGGTAGTTCATGGATAAAAGAGAAGACATCATAAGGCGGACGAGACAAATCGCTGCAGAGAGAAAAGAAATCTACATGTGTGCTGAAAGCAGCTTTAGTGCCGTAGCGGATGCCTTGGAACTGGAGGGCAGAGATTACGTACTAAGAGCTATCTCTTCAGTATCCGGCGGAATAGCCAACTACGGTACTGGTTGTTGTGGTGCAATCGCAGGAACATCAGCTGCTATCGCTCTAAGCTTCAATGCGACTCCAAATCGCACAGAAGCTGGGATGAGATTGAGAGCACGGATATTCAATACGGTATCCGAAGTAGTCGAAAAATTTCAGGAGCATTATGGTGGGCTTTCTTGCCGAGAGGTCCAAATGAAGTTATTTGGCAAAGCGTTCAATCTTCGAGATCCAGCAAGAATGGCCGAGTACCGAGACTTGGATATGCGATCTGTTCACATTATCGAGGATACATCAGCATGGGCAGTGGAAGCCATCTTGAATGCTCAGCCCGAGAGGCTGTCGAGAGATACTGCATGACGCCGTATATCGAACAGAAGCGAATACCCCAAAACCAGGAGGAAGTCAGAGTTGAGACTTAGCAATAATGATCTAGTAATGCTTTTGTCCGATTTAGTCAAGTGCCCGTCATACTCAGATTTCTCGGAAGGTGATAGGCCGGTTGCTTTCTATCTGGATGAGTTTTTCCGCCGGCACGAAATAGAGTCTCAGCTTGTGGAAGTGCAACAGAATCAATACAACGTGGTAGCGCGCGTGGGCTACGGCAATCCGACAATCCTTCTAGTTGGACATCTTGATACGGTACAGATTGATAATATGGAGGTACCGCCGTTCGGTGAGCTTCTCGGCGACACATTGTATGGCCGTGGAACAGCGGATATGAAATCTGGCGTAGCAGCGATGGTAGCGACACTTGTTGACATGAGTGAGGATACGAACCTAACTGGCTCCGTTTTATTCCTGGGTGACGCACTGGAAGAGCAGAACAGCCTCGGTGCCGCGGACTTCATAAACAAGATGGAGGAGACGTATGACTATGCAGTGATCGGTGAGCCTACGGATATGCAGTTAGCCGTGGCGCATAAAGGAGTGTTGTGGAGTGAAATCACTTTTGGGGGGAAGACAGCACATGCGAGCATGCCTTCCAAAGGAATTAATGCAATATCGGCTTGTGTAGAGTTCATTAATGCACTAAAGAACAAGCTAGTCCCGGAATTGGAGAGAGTATCCAAGCCAGGTCTGGGAACGCAGACCCTTAACATCGGTGCAATTCACGGCGGCGCCAACCCAAATGTGGTGCCAGCTGAGTGTGTCGTGCGAATTGATATTAGGTACTTGCCAGGCACCGCACATGCAGACCTAATGCAACAACTATCTCGCATGGCGCAAGCTGTCGCTGCAAGGAGTTCAACTTCCGTAAGAGTGGAGGATATACCTGAAATTCCACTTGTCCGGCATTTACCATTTGAAATTGGGCCAGATGCCAGCTTCGCCCAGACCATCAGGAGAGAGCTAGAGAGCCTCGGGATGTCAACTGAGTTCCGCACTGTTCCATTCTGGACAGAAGCCCCCCTATTCCAGAGAGAGGGGAGCGTGCCGACAGTCGTAATCGGCCCTGGTCGCCCTGAACTTGCCCATACGCCAAACGAACATGTCTCAATCTCCTCTTTACTGGCGGCTCGTGAGGTGTACTGCAAGCTGTGTAGGAATCTTGCATGCACATGATTGCATTTATTGATCAATAAGAACTCATAGAAGGTTGATTCCATCTCATAGTAAAGGAGATTAAAACATTGAACAGCATAGAGCGTATGGAGAAGACATTCGCACATCAACGAGTCGATCGCCCATTACTTGATCTTGGTAGTAACCTGAATACAACAATAGCCAGGGAGGCGTACGACCAATTGGCGAGCTACTTGGACATGCCTGAATCCGCGCATGGTCGCCTTATAAACAGAGGATTTCAGGTTGTTGAGCCAGCAGAATCAGTGCTGCAGCGCCTGCACATAGACACGCGCGCACTCTACCCTGAATTATCCGATGTTACGATGCTAGATAACGGTTGTTACCGTGATGAATGGTGCATCACTTATCGGCCAGCCTACTCCAAGGGAAAGCTCCTTTACTATGATGCCATACATTCCCCGTTGGAATCCGGTAATATTGAGGAGTTAGATCGTTTTCCTTGGCCAGATACAGGCAATCGTAAGCCCTATGAGAACCTAAGAAGAAGGGGAAAACAACTCAGAAAAGAGACGAATTTTGTATTGGTTGGGCATTCAGGGGATACAAGCATTTTTGAGAACGCACGTGATTTGCGGGGAATGGCAGAGTGGTTTATGGACCTTGTACGAAGTAAGGAGTACGCGCATGCCCTGATGGATAAGGTATGCAAGCTGCAGTGCGCAAGAATGGAATCCTATCTTTCAGTCGTTGGTGACCTGATAGACGTAGTATGCGTAGCGGACGATATAAGCGGTCAAGATCGTCCCTTGATCTCTCATGCAACATATGACGAACTCATAAAGCCATATCATGAAAAGTACTTCCAAACAATTCATAAGAACACTGATGCTAAATTACTGTTGCATTCATGTGGCGCTGTGTCCATTTTCCTGGATGATTTTGTCGAACTGGGCGTGGATGCAATCAACCCGGTTCAAGTGTCTGCTAAGGGCATGGACCCTTCTAACTTGAAGAATCAGTATGGCGAAAAACTCGTGTTTTGGGGTGGAGTAGATACACAACGTTTACTTCCGTATGGTACAGAGGATGAAGTAAGGCAAGAAGTGAGACGTCTTGCGAAGGTCTTGGGCAGAGATGGAGGTTACGTTCTTGGTGCGGTACACAATATACAGAATGGGGTACCACCAGAAAACATAGTAGCGATGTTTGATGAAGCTTATTCCTTGGAGAAAACTTGATTCCTGCATACAATAAAGGTAGTGGAGCTCACTCCCCAAGCGTCACTTGCCCGATGTGTTAATGAATGTTTACAAAAGGAGCAAGTGATGAGAGTCATCAGTTACTAAAACAACATACACTCATCAAATTGATAGGCTATGCAGTGAAGAAATGAAAGATGCTATCGATTGGCCTATCACCTCGCTCCTACAATGTGATCCGATACTCCAACGGGAGTTTTAAGTCGTACAGGAGATGTTTAGTATGAGTTGCGGCCAGACGGAACTGGCTGAAGGCGCAAAGCGCAGTCTGGGAAGAGACATCATTACACTATAGTACCCGCAGCCGTACCTGGGAAAGAATAAAAGCAAGAAGCCAAAAGATACGTGCCTTCTACATGAACCTGCTAGCCTGCAAGGACTACCTAGACATGGCCAGAACTGAGCAGAAGAACTGGAGTGCCGGAGCCAACAAACATAACTTTGATCTTAAGGAGGCCCCACATCCAGCATCGCTTTCGTTTGTAATACTAAAGGGAATGTAGCCTGCGATGAAACAGCTTGAGCAAGAGGGAGTCGAGGTCTCTATCGCTCGGCATGAAACCGCTGGCAAGGCTGTGCGGGCAGCGGTCAAGGCAATGGGGCTCCATTACATATGTCGTAGTGATGACTACGCGGATAACGCTGTTACAGCAGTATTACTACCGAAAAGCATAGAGGATTACGGAATTCGCAAGCATGTAGTCGAACAATACGTCGTCATATTTGGTGATGCCAAAATAACGTCCTGGGAGCTTTGCCGCCCGATATTTCTTGACAACAGTATTCTTTTTTGCTATAGTGGTTGCTATAAACGCGATAAGGAGTTGCGTTTTTAGATATGGCAGATGCGAAAATATTGGAGAAGGGGCTCAAGCTCATCGAAGAGCTTGCCCAAAGCGGAGACGGGAAAACGGCGCAAGAGCTTGCTGACCACATCGGCATTCACAAAACTAGCGTCTATCGTTACATCAACACTCTTCTGGAGATGGGATACATTCGCGCTGACGGTGATGGTGGGTATCACCTAGCAAACAGAATACTTGAGCTGGGCGGGCAGATACTACGCCGCATGCCGTTACGCGAGACGGCTCATCCGTTCCTTATCGAGCTGGCCCATAAGACACAAAAGACAGTTCACCTCTGTGTGCTGGATCGGATGGAGGTTGTCTACTTAGACAAGATTGAGAGCCAGAGATCTCTTCCCATCAAATCACGCATTGGCAGCCGAGCACCGGCGTACTGTACTGCGGTTGGAAAAGCACTTCTAAGCGGCCTCTCCACAGATTTGGTCGTTTCTCTACTGGAAGGTGTGAAGCTGGAACGTCTTACGCCAAACACAATCACCGATCCGATTCGCCTGCTTGAGGAAATCAGGACTACATCGAAGCGTGGATATGCTATTGATGACGGTGAAAATGAAGTAGGGATCAAGTGCGTTGCTGCGCCCGTTAGGAGATATGGCGGTGACGTCGCTGGGGCTGTGAGTGTTACCGGACTAAAACGAGAGCTCGCCGACAAGCAACAACTTACGGAAGACGTATTGCTCGTAATGAAAACAGCAGAACAGATATCCAGAGCTTGGGGACACTCGCTAGAAAGCCCATGTCAAACATAGATCTATGTAATGCGCCTTGCAACTTCTCCGTCAATACTAAGGAGGTGATAGAGAAATAGATCCATCCCAGCCTGGTCTTTTGGAAGACTAACTGGAAGATATCTCACTTCAATACGGCTAAGGAGGCATCATGGTTAAAAAGATTGTACTGATTATGTTGGCAGTTGGATTTGTCCTAGTGCAAGGTGTTGGGTTGGTTGCCCGTGATCTTGCATCTGACCAGACCCTCAATATTGGACTTGAAGCCGAAGTGTCTTGTCTCGATCCGCACCTTGGTTTCGACGCGGCGCAAGACTTGTGCGTCCGGCAGTATATCTATGACCGTCTAGTTCACTTCAAAAACCCTGGGTTGAGCGATTGGGAGGTAACAGGCGGATTGGCAGAGAGTTGGGAAATGTCAGAAGACGGTAAGACTATAGTCTTCAATCTGCGCCAGGGAGTGCAGTTTCATGGTGGCTACGGGGAGTTCACTTCTGAGGATGTTGCTTTCAGCATTCAGAGAGTGAAGTCTGATGTCTCGTCTTTTGCAAGTCAAGATCAGTGGACAAATATCGAATCCGTGACCACTCCTGACAAATACACAGTTATAATTGAGCTTGGTGCATCGGATCCGATGTGGTTGGCTAAGGTTGCGTATCTGCAAGGCGGTCCATTCATTGTTTCCAAGGCTGCCGTCCAAGCACTCGGAGAGGATCACAAGATGAATCCGATCGGAACTGGACCGTTCATGTTTGATTCCTACATTCCAGGAGAGTCGCTTACCTTGGTGAGTAATGATTGTTACTGGGGCGGCGAATGGATCATCGATAAGATGGTGTTCAACTTCATCGAGGATGACAACGCACGAACCCTTGGTCTTCTGTCTGGAGAACTAGATGTAGTGAAGGGGTTAGGCGACGACAAGTGGATTGAGGTAGTGCAAAATGGCGGAGGCGTCGTAGAGTTCTTCGGTCCGTCAGTGGTACCTACTATCTCATTTAAGTTGACCAATGATATCCTCGCAAACAAGAAAGTCAGACTGGCGATCGTCCATGCTATTGACCGAGACGCGGTAGCCGAAGCACAGGGACAAGCGACTGTACCCGTCTATGGTGCCCTTCACCCCAGCTGGAAACTTGCGACAGATGACGTCACGAAGTACCAGCATGATCCCGTCTTGGCGAAACAGTACTTGGAAGAAGCAGGCTATCCGGATGGATTCGATATAGAGGTGTACAGCAGCGAACGTGCATCCTACCTGCGACAGTACACAATCATTCAGGAACAACTACGCCAGATCGGTATCAATATGATCGTTAACGTCGTAGATCACTCAACCTATTGGGCAAACAACTTTGGCGATCTGAACCCAATGGTCATAACCGGATACATTCAGTTCCCGACCGCCGGCGTGTGGCTTCGCGCGTTTGGGCATTCAGCGTCTATCGTCGGAAAACCTGGGGCTAGCTTCAACTTCTCTCACTACGGAGATCTCTGTGGATCAATCGATGATCTGCTAGCAAGAGCAGAGGGACAACCCGAAGATGTGCAGGCAGACTTGTACAAGCAGGCACAGCAGCAGATCGCGGAAGATCTGCCGTTCTTCGACTACATAGGCAGTCTCAGTACTACTGGCCTAAGCTCGTCCGTCGATCTTGGTTACGAGGGAGAGCTAAGCAGCCGCGGTGGATTCTGGGTCCGCATTACTAAGGACACTGCTAAGTTGGCTAAATAGCCATATATCTAGGACAAGGGCTCGACTTTTAGCCGGGCCTTTGCCTAGTTTTCTCGAAGAAAAGGAGTGTCATGTGGGCGTATTCGGTTCGTAGAATCCTGATTTCGATACCGACAATCTGGTTTGTCGTGACCCTCATCTTCTTTGGAGTGCGTGTAATCCCAGGAGATCCAGCAATTGCCGCACTGGGAGCCCAGGCGAATCAGCAAGCTATTGAGGCACTACGACTGCAATGGGGACTTGATGAGCCCATAATGCAACAGTACGTCGAGTTTTGGCGGAATCTCTTTATGGGAGATTGGGGGCGCTCGTATAGGACTTCAATACCTATTGCCGAGATGATTGTACGTGGGCTGCCATATACTTTCTTGCTGACGGCGTTCAACCTAACCCTAGGTGCAATCATAGGGGTTCCCCTCGGTTTGTTTGTCGCTCTACATTCTGGTTCCGTTCTCGACAAGTTGGGAAGGATTGTTTCGCTTGCTGGTCTGTCTATCCCGACATTCTTCTTGGGATTGCTATTCTTGTACTTCTTCGGGCTAAAACTCAGATGGTTCCCGATTCTCGGCGGGGGCAGCTGGAGCAATCCGCTCGATCTAATTCGCCATCTGATATTGCCGGGATTTGCAGGCGGTCTGTTTCTAGCGGCGTATTTCACTAGGCTAACGCGGTCCGGGGTTCTCGAAGTAATGGGGCACGAATATGTGAGAACTGCGCGCAGCAAGGGACTCAAAGAGCGTGTAGTCATATTCAAGCACGTGCTTAAGAACGTGGCGGTCTCACTAGTTACTTTCTTGGGGATATACGCAGTGGTGATGCTTACGGCTAACGTACTGTTGGAGATGGTTTTTACTAGGCCTGGCCTTGGATCGATAGTGATCAAGGCAATAATGGGTAGAGACTACCTGGTTCTGCAGAGCGTAATGGTTGTATACACGATCCTCGTCGTTGGCATTAATCTGTTTGTAGACCTACTGAACGCCACAATTGATCCTACGATAAGCTATGAATGATAAGACACTCACTATGAAGCACAAACCGCATCGCCTGATTCGCAAGTACTGGTTTACGTTTTCCGGATTGCTATTACTGACAATCATTGTATCTTGTAGCATTTTTGCCCCAAGTCTATCACCCTACGATCCTTCTTCGCAGTCAATAGCAAATAGATTCCATATACCAAGTGAGAAGTACATCCTGGGCACAGACGCATATGGCCGCGATGTCCTGTCCCGCGTTCTATATGGAGCACGTATTTCCCTCCTTGTTGGAGTCCTGTCCGTTTCATTTGGAGCAGTACTGGGAATACCTCTTGGAATAATGACGGGATATTACGGAGGTAAGCTGGACGCTATTGTTGTTGAGATAATTAACGTACTGATGGCGTTCCCTACGCTTCTACTTGGAATCATGATCCTTGCTCTGACTGGCGGAGGATTAACAAAGGTTGTTATGGTGATAGGGTTCAGTTTAATCGCGCGCTTTGCCAGGTTGTCACGTAGCTTGACATACAAGATCCGCGAACTTCCGTACTGTGAAGCAGCAAAGGCACTCGGCGAAGGTTCCGCTCGGGTTATGTGCAAGCATATTCTGCCAAATATGGCCGGCGAGATAATCGTCATGGCTACCCTTTGGATACCAATGGCAATCCAGGCGGAAGCCGGCCTGAGTTTCTTAGGGTTGGGCATTCGCCCACCAACGCCAAGTTGGGGTGGTATGATCCGAGAAGGCACAGACGCGTTGCTCTATGCTCCATGGGTGTCCATTGTTCCTGGATTTGCCATCTTCATATCTGTATTGGCGTTCAACATTGTTGGGGATAGCTTGAGAGATGCGCTTGATCCAAGAAGCTACTACAGTCGTTAGCGCGGCGTGCTGACGGCCTAGACAAGGGTTTCATAAGGAGAAACATGCCATATGATCTAGTGTTGCGTGGTGGAAGTGTGATCGACGGTACTGGAAATCCACCGGTTGGAAGTGATATCGGAATAAAGGACGGCCGAATCGATAAAGTGGGAGACGCAATTGGGCCAGCCAAACGTACTCTAGACGTCTCTGGCCTCATGGTTACACCCGGGTTCATTGATATGCACTCGCATGCCGATATGAGTTTCATCAACGTTCCTGAGGCAGTAACGAAAATTGAGCAAGGAGTCACCACTGAAGTGGTAGGTGAATGCGGAATCTCTCCTGCTCCCGTAAATACCAAATACTGGGATGAACTGAAAAAGTACTCGTTTGAGGGCGCGGGAATTGGTGATTGGGCTTCTTTTGCCGCGTATCTCGATTCGCTTGATAAGAAGCACTTAAGCACGAATGTAATCCAACTGGTGGGACAAGGCACAGTTCGTATTGCTGTAATGGGATTGGACTCCCGCACGCCTAGCCAACATGAGGTCAAGAAGATGCAGAAGCTCGTTGCCGATGCTCTGACAGCTGGAGCATATGGGCTTTCTACTGGGTTAATCTACCCGCCGGGTGAGTGGTCAGATGCGGAAGAATTAATATCGTTGCTAAAGATTGTCGCAGATTTTCCAAATGCATATTACAACTCACATGTCCGTGGCGAAGGCCATACTGTCATAGACGGATGGCAAGAGGCAATCGACCTAGGCACAAGCGCTGGGGTTGCTGTTCAGATATCACATGCTAAAGCGGCAGGTCGGGAGAATTGGGGCAAGTCGACGCAATGTATTGAATTAGTGGAAAAGGCGCGAGCTAATGGAATGGATGTTTCTTTCGATTGCTACCCGTTTAGCAGAACGGGGGGGTCTCTCTCCACTCTTCTTCCTAACTGGGTCAAGGAAGGAGGAGCAGACAGCCTCGCGCAACAGCTGAGGATTACTGAGGTACGTGATCGAATAAGAAGAGACATACGCAATAACGCCTTCATTTGGAATCCAATAGGTTATTCCACTACCTACCTAGCTAAATGGGATAAACCGTGGCTTCTTATTGTTGGCGCAACTAAAGAAGAAAACCGCGAGATGAATGGCAGGAGCATGTTGGAAATCGCTACGTCGCTTTCCAAGGATCCGTTGGACGTGATATTCGACATGTTGGCAGCTGGAGACGATGCGCGTGTCGTTTTGGACCTGATGGATGAGAAGGATGTGCATAATTTTGTCTGCCATCCTCATGGCATGATTGGCACCGATTGTCAAGCATTTGGGGCAGGCGATCATGCTAAGGACGGATGTCCGCATCCGCGTTGCTTCTCGACCTTTCCCCGCGTGTTGGCAAAGTACGTACGACAAGAGCACGCTCTAACTCTCGAATTGGCTATTCATAAGATGACAGAACTTGCCGCCAAGCGACTTGGTTTGCGGGATCGCGGAACGATTAATCCGGGCAACGTAGCAGATTTGGTGGTATTTGACGCCGATCGGATTGAAGACATAGCGACGTTCGGTCGGGGATGGCAACGCCCCGTGGGAATCAAGTACGTGATAGTCAATGGACAAGTCAGTGTGGAAGATGGGAAATTCTCAGGAAATCCAGCGGGTAAGGTGTTACGCCGTACGGATAGCCTAACAAGCACCTAATGGGGAAAGCCATGGGGTTGGAAAAAAGGAAGAAGAATTCATACCTAGTAAGGAAGCCAACAATGGATGATGTGGCCATCTATAAAAACCGGTATCACGGCTGCGCGCCAACCACCTTTGCCCTTATCGCTGATTTCACGGGCATAGATTCCGACGATGTATTTAAGGCATTAATAGGTTTATCAGGTGGCATAGGCTTAGTCGGGAACTCGGCGTGTGGAGCGTTGATTGGAGCAGCTGCCGCAATAAGCCTGGCGTTTGACCTTAATCGTGAGATGCTCTCGACTAACCAGGACGCGGAGTTCAGGGTTCATGCAGCAGTGCGTTCCGTAGTGGACAAATTTGTTGCCAAATATGGCGGTGTAACGTGCAATGATGTACAGATCGCGCTCCATGACAAGGCGTTCGATCTCAATAACGAAAAACAAAGAGAACAATTCAACCTTATCGAGAAGAGATGCCCCGAGGCAATCAAAGACGCTGTCGACTGGGCTATCGACTCGCTCTTGCAAGGTAATCTCATACGCCAACGGGAGGATTAGATGGTACAGGAACACTTTAATATGAGTTGCGGTCAGACAGAATTGGTTGAGAGCGCCAAGCGGAGTTTGGGCAGCGACGTCATTACGATATACTCGCCGCCGTTCTGGGAGATGGAGGAGGAAGTCCTCACTCTGCTGCAGAA
>JAGYNL010000009.1 GCA_018399865.1 Candidatus Bipolaricaulota bacterium
TTTTGTAGCGTGAGTAGCTTGCCTGCCACGTTGATATGTGTTCACTTAAAAATCCTGACTATCACTTACTTTAGCCGCTGAGGAATGCTTTCCCTCTCTTGGGTTAGTCATATGCTACTTTTTTCTCCGCGTCTCGGCGTGTCTGCAGGATATATGCTATGCTACACTCGCTTACTTCATTCAGTCAAGATCTATTTGCGTATTGCTCGCCCACACATGCAGGCGCCAGGCTTCCCAACAAAGACTAACCTTTACCCCTTAATCCTTAGTCCTTTGCTCATCACCCTGTCACGTCTCTGCTAGAAGGCCCTATTTCGCACAACTATTCTTAACTACCAACTCAAAATAACCGGGTACCCTAAATGTTGAACAATCCACAAGCCGTGCGCCTGGTTATCTTTGCCACTTCTTGTAGAGACATTCCTTTGAGTTGAGCTAGCTGATTTGCTACGTAGCGGACATAGGCCGGTTCATTCCTTTTTCCCCGATAAGGCACAGGGGTTAGGTAGGGTGAATCGGTCTCAATAACAATTCGTTCGATTGGAATCTGGGAAACAGCGCTTCTTAGAATGTCGTTTTTCTTGAAGGTGAGCGGTCCACCGATGCCAAGAAAAAGATCGATCTCCAGGAACTGCTGCGCAAGCTTGATATCACCGAGAAACGAGTGGATCACGCCCCTGCTGGGGCGGTGTTTTCTTAGTAGATTTAGCATATCCTCAGTTGATTCACGGTTGTGAATGATCACTGGCAGCTTGAGCTGGTTTGCCAGCGCTATTTGCCTAATGAATACCTGGCGCTGGGTTTGGCGAGGGGAAAAGTCACGGTAATAATCTAGGCCAATTTCGCCAATTGCCACTACTTTATCTTCAGCTGCGATCTCGCCTAGCTTCTGTTCAACCGAGGAGTCAAAGCTAGTTGCTTCGTGTGGGTGAACTCCCACTCCAGCCCAGATGAGTTGATTCATTCTAGCAAGCTCTACTGCCACTTGACTTGACTTGAGGTCTACCCCCATAGTTACCACGCCGATCCTTTGAGTTGAGGCACGGCTTATGACTTCTGCGCGATCATGATCAAACTCCGGGCAGTCAAGGTGAGCATGCGTATCTATCAAAAAGGTTTCTAAGTTTTCATGGCTCACTACCGAAAATCACCTTCCGTTATCACAAAGTCCCTGTTAGCACAGCTATTTCTAGTATCCTTCTATCTCAGCCATGGCGCGCGGTAGTGCTGCCAGTAAATCGCTAGGGATGATGGATCGCTCGGCTTTTTCGCGCGATAGCTGCTCTGCGACGTATCCGTGTATGTAAGCACCCATGATTGCTGCATTGCTTGTTGAGCTTCCTCCTGCCAGCAGGCCAGCTATGATACCCGTTAGTACATCACCGCTTCCTCCCGAGGCTAGAGCGGTGTTGCCAGTCAGATTAAGGGTGATTTCACCTTCTGGAGTGGCTATTGCGGTTGGTCTTCCCTTGAGCACCAGCGCAACTTTGTTCTTCAAAGAAAACTCCCGTGCAATTTCTATTCGTCCAGCGTTTATTTCCTCAGCCGAACGCCCAATCAAATGGCTCATTTCTCCTGGGTGTGGGGTTAGGACTGCTTGTTTGGATAGGTTTTGTAGTGTTTGTGTGTCTAGGGCGAATACAGCATCTGCATCCACAATAACCGGTGCTGTAGCCTGAGTTAACAGCGTGCGAATAAATGCTATGGTGCAGCTCGCCCGTCCCAAGCCAGGACCGATTGCTAGAACGTCAGCCTTAGTAATTGTTGCCCATAGCGGATCTAGGGACTCTTCTGTTAAGTGCCCTTCTCGCTCCGGCAGGCCGATAGTGATTGCCTCGGGAAGAGCGGTGGCGATTATTGGCTGAATGGAACGCGCGCATGCCACAATCACCAGTCCTGCACCTGCTCGAATTGCTCCCGTAGCGCAGAGGATAGCTGCCCCACTCATACCCATGCTGCCAGCTACAACAAGAACATGTCCGAATGTACCTTTGTGCCCTGCCGGTGAGCGCACAGGAAGATGTCTTGCTACCCATTCTTTATCCACGAATTTTGCCACCGGCGTTATGCTATCCCACAGAAAAGCTGTATAACCTACTGGGACGACCTCGATCTTTCCGCAGCGCTCACGTGATGGGTAGAGAAGTTGGGCTGGCTTGTATGCGGCCATGCACACGGTTAGATCAGCGTCCAGTGACTCACCTATAGGTATGCCCGAGTCGGACGGAAGGCCAGATGGGAGATCTACCGCTACTCTGTACACATCAGCGTTGTTAATAGCTCGTATCACATCCAGGTATATTCCGGAAAGGGGGCGATCTACTCCTATCCCTAGAAGTCCATCGATTGCACAGTCAGCATTTTCCAAGGCTCTACTAAGATTGGTAATAGCTTCATCGACAGGTAGTAGTGTCTGAGGAAAGCTTTGGATAAGAAGAGAGGCTTTCTCTTTTGCTGTCACGGTTAATTCGTCTATTGCAGATATAGTAAATGCTTGTACGTGAAAACCTGCCTGGCAAAGAATCCTCGCGGCTACCAGAGCATCTCCGCCGTTACCCCCTTTGCCTACCACAACGACGATATTCTCTCCTGTCGAATGCTTGATTACAGCATCTGCCACTCCTTTCCCGGCATTCTCCATCAGGTCGCCAGCAGGGATTCCCACACTGACTGCTTCACGATCCAGCGCCTTTATTTGCGCTGCACTGACTACCACGTTCATCATTTCCCCTCCAGCGCTGATAGTATGTATGTGGCCACTTCCTGTGTCGATTTCCCGGTAACGTCTATCCAAGTGATGTCTGAGTCATGCTTGAACCAAGCCATTTGACGTCGGGCAAGAGACCACGTTTTAGTAATCAGTTTTTCTCTTAATCCTTGGTAAGTGATATCGCCTTTTATGAATGCTTCTGTCTCGGGAATGCCAATGGTGCGATAGGCTTGATGCTCAGGCGCCAAACCTTGAGCGCGAAGCGATCGTACCTCCTCAATAAGGCCGCCAGTAAGCATTTGTTCTACCCGAGCAGCAATTGCTTGGCGATGTGC
>JAGYNL010000010.1 GCA_018399865.1 Candidatus Bipolaricaulota bacterium
TATCGCAGGCAAACTTCCCCTCCAGTTACCCACATGAAACAGCGAGGAACCAGAAAAGTAGATGCTTTACGAGCCTTGTATCCATTTTAGCTACATGTATAATCTCGCCGCGAGTGGGGGCAAGCTTAGCCTTGCCCCTTGCTCACGCAAATAGTCTTTTAGCCCTTAGGAGGTTGCAACTATGGTTGATACCCCGACCCAAAATCCCTTCCAGATTGCTCAGAAGCAGCTTAGCAAGTCTGCAGAGGCGCTCAACCTGGACCCACAGATCACCGCTGTTCTCATGGAGCCACTTCGCACCTTTGAGATGCGCTTGCCTGTGCGTATGGATGATGGTTCTGTAAAGGTTTTTCACGGCTTCCGAGTTCAGTATAACGATGCTCGTGGACCTACAAAGGGAGGAATTCGCTTTCATCCAAATGAAACCATTGATACAGTGAAAGCGCTAGCTGCCTGGATGACATGGAAGTGCGCGGTCGTCGATATTCCTCTTGGCGGAGCAAAGGGAGGTGTGGTTGTAGACCCTTCTACCCTATCGAAAGGAGAGAAAGAGCGCCTGTGTCGCGCCTGGATGGGGCAGATGTGGAGAAACGTTGGAAATCGCGTTGACATACCGGCTCCAGATGTTGGAACAACGCCAGAAATGATGAGCTGGATGATGGACGAGTACAGCAAGCGAGTTGGAGAGTATACCCCTGGTGTGATTACTGGAAAACCGGTTGGCGGCGGGGGATCACTGGGACGCACGGCGGCTACTGGTTTTGGAGTGATCATTACCGTTCGCGAGGCGCTAAAGGTATTAGGTATCGACCCCAAAAAGGCAACCGCGGCAATTCAGGGATTTGGAAACGTTGCTCAGTATGCTGCGCTGAACTTCTCTAACATGCTCGGAGGCAAAGTAGTCTGCGTATCCTGTTGGGATCGGCACGACCGAAAGGCATATACATTCAGCAACGATAACGGTGTTGACGTAAAATACCTGCAGTCGATAACTGATCAATACGGTACGATAGATAAGAAGCAAGCAGAATCTGCGGGATATACTGTTGAAGACGGAGATGCTTGGTATAGCAAAGAAGTTACCGTATTGATTCCAGCAGCTCTAGAGAATGCTATCTCCCCGAAGGTCGCTGAAGCAATCAAGCCAAGCGTCAAAATCCTTGCCGAAGCAGCCAACGGTCCGACTCTCCCTGAAGCAGAGCCAATTCTGGCCAAGAAGGGCATCTACGTGATCCCCGACTTCTTGTGCAACGCTGGTGGAGTAACTTGCTCCTACTTTGAAGGGGTACAAAACGATATGAATTTCTACTGGACCGAGGAAGAAATCAACGAAAAACTGGACCAGAAAATGACTAACGCCTTCTACGGCGTTCACAATATGGCCCAATCTGCAGAGGTAGATAACCGCATAGCTGCTTACATGATTGCTGTACAGCGAGTAGCGACAGCCATGCGCATGCGAGGCTGGGTATAAAAAACACCTTAACAACCAGGAACTAAAATGCAGGCCTTCTATCTTAACAAGGCCTGCATTTTCTATTGGTGAATAGCGGTCAGGCTTATCTATCGTGTGTCATCGCCTTAGATAGTCCTTTATACCAAGCCCGGAAAAGGAAATTACCGCAGACTGCTTTAGTACATACGAAACTCTCATATACTTTGGTTTCAGCCGGGAATCCG
>JAGYNL010000011.1 GCA_018399865.1 Candidatus Bipolaricaulota bacterium
GCTTCTGCGCTTCCCATAGGATTTCAGAGGAGGTTGGAAATAGCTCGTACCTCGGCTTTGAACCCTTCCCTCTTGCTTCTTGACGAGCCCGCTGCTGGCTTAACGGAAGAAGAGATAGAACAACTGAAAGATCTCATCAGGAAGATAGTGGATAGAGGAGTCACGGTGGCTTTAGTTGAGCACCGCATGAGCTTTGTTATGGATATATGCGAGCGAATAATGGTTCTCGATAGAGGGCAAAATATTGCTGAAGGAGACCCTGAGAGTGTTGCCAGTAACCCCAAGGTTATAGAGGCGTATCTTGGAATCAAGGACGGGGAAAAATGTTGAAGGTTGACAATCTCAGCATTCATTACGGAGGAATACCAGCCGTCAGGGATCTTTCGATCGAGCTGGCTCAGCAAGAATTAGTCGCCCTTATTGGGGCAAACGGTGCTGGAAAGACCACGCTTCTCAACTCCATTATGGGAATAAAAAGCGCGAAGACAGGCGCTATATTACTAGATGAAGTCCCTATAACTAATCTACCTTCCTGGGAAAGGGTAAAACTGGGCATCAGTCTGGTTCCAGAAGGGGGAAGGATCTTTCCGGACCTTTCGGTAGAAAAGAATTTGCGAGTAGGAGCCTATCACAAGGTGGACAGATCCGAGGTAGATAGAACCCTTGAAGAGGTTTACGGGCTTTTCCCAGTACTTGAAGAGAGGAAGCAGCAGATAGCCGGCACGCTTAGTGGAGGAGAACGCCAGCTTCTCGCAATAGGCCGTGCGGTTATGGCAGTTCCTAAAGTTCTGCTGGTAGATGAGATATCCATGGGATTGATGCCTAAGTTGGTGCCGCAGGTTTTCTCTATCATCTCTGAGTTGAGGGACAGAGGGATGAGTGTATTGCTGGCCGAGCAGAATGTAAAGGAGGCTTTGCCCGTATCTGATAGAGGATATGTATTGGAGAACGGTCATGTAGTACTTGCTGGAACAGCCCAGGAATTGGAACAAGAGGATTTGGTTAGGAAGGCGTACTTGGGGATCTGAGAATCTTTCAACCTAAGACGGTCAAAACATGGCAAGGCCAAATATCGGTTACCTACTAGCTGGAACGGCCGGAGTGCTGTGGTCAACGATGGGAGTATTGGGAAAGGTCGCCTTCAGCTATGGCGTAGATCCCGTTTCATTGGTGGCGCTTAGAGCGGTAATCGCTTCTTTAAGCCTGGCTATCATAATAATCGTTAGTGGTAGGGCATCGTTAAGGATTCATCCGCGGGACATTCCTTTCTTTATTCTATTTGGACTGGTAGGAGTGGCGGCTAACTATGGTTCCTATTTTTACGCCATTAAACTGACCACTGTTTCCACTGCTGTTATTCTGTTATACACGTACCCGGCCTTCGTGACCATTTTTTCAATCTACCTTTTTAAGGAAAGACTGGACGCTAATAAGGTTTTTGCTCTAGTGGTAACCCTAATTGGCTGCGCTTTAGTGGCACAGATATACAATGTTGAACATATAAAACTGAACTATCTAGGAATGGTTTTTGGTGTTATTGCGGGGTTGACTGCTGCTATGTACAGCATTATGAGCAAGCTGGCCTTGAGGAAGTATAAACCCTCCACGACTACCCTCTACGCTTTTGCTTTTGGCTCATTCTTCTTGGTGCTATTTTCCCTGTTCACTGGGCAAGGCAAAGGGATATCCATCGTTTCTTTTCCTTTACAGCTGTGGTTGATTGTCCTGGGTATAGCCTGGCTGCCAACGCTTGCTGGTTACTTTGCTTATACATCATCATTGAGGCATATTGAGGCCAGTAAGGCGAGCATTGTCTCAACTATTGAGCCTGTAGCTGGTTCTCTCTTGGCCTATGTCTTCCTTGGAG
>JAGYNL010000012.1 GCA_018399865.1 Candidatus Bipolaricaulota bacterium
GGAGCTTACCGCAGCAATACAGGCATTAAGGGCCTTAAGGCGTCCTTCTCAGGTAGATCTATATACTGACTCCAACTACGTAAAGAAAGGAATCACCGAGTGGATAAGCAACTGGAAGAAAAGCGGATGGAAGCGTCGCAGCGGGAAGCGACTAGTGCCGGTGAAGAACGTTGACCTGTGGAAAGCACTTGATGAATTAACGGCTAAGCACGATGTCACATTTCATTGGATAGAGGGACATGCCGGAAACAAAGAAAACGAGCGATGCGATGAACTTGCAAGGAAAGCCATTCCAAGGAGGTAGTAATGGCAAAAGTATATGTAACCTGCCGAGTATTTGCAGATGAAATAGACCGACTGAAAAAGGCGGGGTATGTTGTGGTAATGCGTAACAGGGAGGGGCCAATATCACGCCAAGAGTTACTCAGTAACGTTACGGATGCTTCCGCACTGATTTGCCTCCTTTCAGATAAGATCGATGAGCAGGTAATTGAAGCTGCTCCTCAACTGAAAATAATTGCTAATTTAGGGGTTGGTTACGACAACATAGATGTTGCCGAAGCACGTGCACGAGGAATAGTTGTCACCAACACGCCGGGCGCACTTACTGAGACAACCGCCGATTTAACATTTGGCTTACTGCTTTCGGCTGCACGCAGAATCGTGGAAGCCGATGAATACGTACGAAGCGGTGCATTTCTGGGTTGGGAACTGCTTCAGAAACACTTGGGCCTCGATGTATTTGGCAAGACGCTTGGAATTGTAGGACTAGGCAGAATAGGAAAAGCAGTGGCTCGTCGCGGACACCTGGGCTTCAACATGAAAATCCTATATCAGAATAGGCATCAGGTTATAGATGCCGAACAAGACCTCAATGCACAATACACTTCATTTAAAACACTACTAGAACAGAGCGATTTCGTATGCATACATACCCCGCTCACAGACCAGACATACCATCTTTTTGACCGAGCAGCCTTCCGCCTGATGAAGAATAGCGCTATCTTGATTAATGTTGCCCGAGGACCGGTTGTTGATGAAGAAGCCCTTGTATGGGCGCTGGAATCAGGCCAGATCTCCGGTGCAGGAATAGACGTATACGAGAAAGAACCGGAAATACACCCAGGTCTACTGAAACTGAAGGAAAGGGTAGTTCTTTCTCCCCACTTAGGAAGCGCGACGATTCAGACCCGACATGCACTAGCAGAGATAGCAGTTGACAATGTTCTTTCAGTCCTTTCAGGAGGCAAGCCTCTTAACCCAGTAAGCTGAAAATGTATCACGCAGTATTATCCTCGCTCTCGGTATAGCCTATTGTCGACGGCTGCCGCCATCATCTTCGGATCAACACGTCCATCCAAGAAATCACAGATGATTGTTGCTTGTTCATGGGGATTCTTAATCGTCTGTCCATAATCTACGAATAGAACATCGATATTTGTCTGTTTGGAAATCCAGCTCTCCACTTCTTTTAGATGCTTGTACAAGACTTGTGCGATTTTTTCATCACCTGTGTGATCAGTTGCTTCTCCCCGATGGATAAGCATCTTGCGCTGTGAGGGAAGTATCTCCTCCATTTTGCGCTTCATGAAGATCACCTTGTAGATGTAGTCTTCAGGTAAATGAATCAGTAAAGCGGAAATTATCTTAACTGCTTTTCCTTGCGCTAGGGATAGCCAGGATTTGTCGCTTTCGATTTCCTTGACTGGTTCATACTCGTAATAACCTTTGGGATTATCAACATCTGCTTTGCGGAGGCTATCGGTCAAGAGGACCATACCGCCCGCCTGGAGCATCATCATCATCATTGATGTCCCTGAACGAGGGAGCCCAGAGACAACGGTTATCAGCTTGTTGTTCATTACATTGATGTTATCGCAATTTGGGTCGCTATGCTCGCATAACCAGAAATCTCGACCAGAAAAGAACGATAAGTTGTACCATTAAAGTTAGGCAGTTTGGTTTTCCGGTCTTTTCCTGTTATAGTTGTAGCGATAGCTTCCAACATGGGATGCGACAATATGGGCCATCACCTGAAAGGGATGCTAGTGTTAGCGTTTCTTTGGCCGTTTCCTGTAAATCCCGCGCTTGCCTTAGCAGAGCAACCTGCCTGCACAATAATATTGAAGCCTTCAGAGCCCATTCAAGAA
>JAGYNL010000013.1 GCA_018399865.1 Candidatus Bipolaricaulota bacterium
TCGACATCAAGCTTACTCAAGTTACATCTGTTGGATCCTTGTCGCACAAACGCCCGTACTTCATAGCCACGCTCCAGAAGCGCCCGGACTATATTTGAGCCTATGAACCCCGTAGCCCCAGTTACTAAAGCCTTCATTGCTTCACTCCAGTATGGATGATCCATACCAAGCAAGACCGAGGCAAACTCCCTGCAGTTATAGCATTACTCAAATACATACAATTACCATGAGAGCCCCATCTTTAGGTATTCTACACGCTCCTTGAATCCAAGTAACTCAGCAGCCTCTGCCACTGCCGGCATCCATTTGGGAACAACGATTTCTACTCTCAGCTTTGGGCTTTGTGAGACAACATGGTGAAGCATCATTCCAACCAAACCACAAGCTAATTCTGGATAATTGGGATCAAGACGAACAGAAATTGCATTGACCCCTTTGCCTCTCATTGAGACAGAATAATGACAGCGGGCTACAGGTTTGCCATCGCTTTCTTGCCGGATAATGAATCCTTTTATCTTCTTGCGTTGAACCATGTTTATGATTGGGGCGAGGAGACGGAAGACCAGCGGCTGCCGAAACCGCCCCTTTTCGACTGGTTCATATAAGCTGGCTTCCTTTGGCGTTATCCGCTTCTCGAGAGTGAATCTCGTTTTCCAATCTGAAGGAGAAAGGCGCGAGATATCGTATCCAGAAGGGAGAGAAGGTACAGACGGAAGAGTAGGATCACTGAGCGAATACTCCATGATTGCATCGTAAACATCGAATCCAAGACTTTCGTAGAGCTTCTGCGCAGGTGTATTCCCGTTGATTACTCCTAGCCATGCCCTTTCAGCTCCACGCTCTTTCATCACTTCAAGTGACTTCTGAATCGTTTGCCGTGCAATACCCATACGCCGGTACTCGGGAACAACGCCCACTGTTCCAACGACCCATGTGTCTGTTTTTCCGTGCCGCTCGATGATCGTCACACCAACGATCTTTTCATCTTCGATGGCCACGTAGCCCCTGAACATATCGCGCGTCGATGGGGAAATAAACTGTGCCATACGGACAAGAGGCCAAATTCGACGAAAACTCCTAAGTGTATAAGAGATATCATCTTTCTCGTCGGTCTGAACACTCCAGCCCGGGTTCTCCGGGTACTGAAACGCATCACAGATCATCTCTCCTAAACCAGCCAGATCGACGGGCAGTTGGATAGGCCTGTACTCCATTGAAGACCTCCTCGAACAGCCAAGGTTTTCTTTTAGAGCATACTAATTCTAGGGACTCAGCGCTATGCTAAGATCGATCCGCAAGGCAAAAGCAACCTTTATCAGCGGTTCAATTCCTTCCTTACATGGGGTATCAAGCCGCCATCTTCGAGGATCGCTAGTACTTCCTTTGGCAGTGCCGGAAAGCGATATTCATTACCTTCATGGATCACGACCCCACTTTGAAAGTCAATCTCAACTGTGTCTTGCTTTTTCATGCTCTTTATCCCATGCTTTAGCTCAATCACGGGTAAGCCGCTATTAATGGCGTTTCGAAAGAAGATACGAGAGAAAGATGTGGCTATTATCGCTGCAACCCCTGCAGCTTTCAGGCATGTGGCTGCTTGTTCGCGGGACGAGCCACAGCCAAAGTTGGCTCCGGCCACTATAACATCGCCTTGCTTTACGTTGGTGGCAAAATCAGGGTCAAGATCCTCCATTGCATGGGTTGCCATTTCCTCTGGGCTGAGTGGCTGATAGGTGTACTTGCCAGGAAATATGACATCCGTGTTTACATCGTCCCCGTATTTCCACACTTGACCTTTACTCATACATACCTCCTTAGAACACCTCGCGCGGATCAGTTATTAC
>JAGYNL010000014.1 GCA_018399865.1 Candidatus Bipolaricaulota bacterium
TGGAACCGATACCTTCTCCTACCAGATATGTGACAGCGATGGTGTATGTGATGTGGCGGTTGTAACTATCGACGTATTACCAGTGAACGATGCACCTGTTTGCCAATCGCTTGACGCTGTAGCGATCGACGGAATAGCTAATTCGATCAAGCTTCAAGGCTCAGACCCAGATGATGATTTTCTCACCTACTCAATAATAGAAGCCCCAACCCAAGGCTTGATAACAAGTTTCAATAGTCAGGCAGGTACTCTCTACTACATATCGCAAGCCTGTCAAGAAAAGCAGGTTGAGCTCTACGTAGGGGACGGCGCGGAACCCGGAATGATCAACACTTCTCCCGGTGAACCCATTTCAATCTCTGTCACAGATGGTGACCTTACGTTTACAAATATTCTGGTACCGCCCAGAAACGGAACAGCGAGAGTCAATCGACTAACTGGCGAGATCGTTTATGAGCCAAAAGAAGGGTTTACCGGAGCAGATGAGTTCACCTACCTCAGTTGCCCATCAGACCAATCACGATTCTCAGGCCCAGTGACCATCACTTACGAAGTAACTGATCCTTCTGGCACAACGACTCGCTGCATTGTGCAGATTTTCGTAATCGCGACAGCCGGCCGTGGAGGCGTAGCGGAATGTGAAGAGCGGGTTATCATATCAGAGGTCGCTTGGTCAGGGACCAAGTCAAGCGCGGATCATGAATGGATTGAACTGCGCAATCTGGAAGAAGAACCTATAGATTTGACTGGATGGACTCTGCGCTGGCGAGGCAAGAGCGCTGAAACGAATGAATACACACTATGGAAAGCAATCCGCCTTTCTGGCTCAATCGGTGAATATGAGCCCGATAACAAACCCAAACTGCAACCAGCCACTGGCGAACCCGAAGTCTGGCAGGTCGTCTGGGATAGCAAGCCGCAGGAAAGCTATTACCTGCTTGAAAGAAAGACTGATGACGTAGTCCTTAACGTTGAAGCAGATCTAGTATACGATGATAGCCTTGCACTTGACCGAACTGCCGATCTCGATGACGATGGCGTTGTATTGGAACTTATAGATACTTCTGGATGCCTTGTTGACACAGCAAATGTCGACCAGTCAAGCCAGGAAGATTGGGTTGCTGGTAGCTTATGGCCAGTAGCTACTATGGAACGGACTAACGCTTTTCAGCCAGACAGTGCAAACAATTGGCATACAAACCTTGGCCTAGTACAAACCTCATTTAACTCATGGGGCGAATTCATGCATGGAACCCCAAAACACGAGAACTCGCCTATTCTTAGCAAGCTTATAGAGGAAAACAACATCAATGCCGTAGTTCATCAAATAGGTGAACCAATCACTCTTTCACTGCCAAAAAATGTACTCTGGCCAACTGACGAGGAGCTGTGGCACGTACTTGTAACCGAGCCCCCTTCAGATAACGTGCTAAAAACTACCTGGTCTATAACTACGACCGAAAACGGAAGTATCTTGCTCCAGATCCAGACCAGCACAATGCCACAAGGCGAGTGTCATATATCGGTACGCACACCAACTGGCGAGGTCTTCCTTGCCCCATTCGAAATGCAAAATCATTAAGTCCTAGCGCAACATCTAGGTCGGAATCACAGACCCTGTACAGGGTCACTTTTGCTGTTGGGGAGGTCAAGGTAAGGGATAAAGTCGGTACATACAGCCTAAAGTAATGTGGCTCCAGTTGCTTGGCCACGCGGGTTATATTAACCGCGCCCTCATGTCAATGTTTCATCTGACCGCTCCGCCGATCGAGGTGTATTCCCTACAAGGGATCATCTTTGTAATGACGCTCCATCTGTATCCGTCTGTGTTCCTCATCATGGCCAACTCCTTGAATATTGTCGATCGATCGGTGGAGGAAGCGGCAGCCGTGTCCGGCGCCGCACCGTGGCGGGTGCTGTCCACGGTCGTTGGCCCATTACTTCTGCCAAGTGTCGTGTCTGCGGCGTCACTCGTTTTCCTGCGCGCAATCTCGGCATTTGGCGTACCGGCCATCTTTGGGCTCCCCACCGGTAACTACGTACTCACAACACGGATTTACGCGGCGCTCAACAGCTACGACCTCGGATTGGCCACCGCCCTGTCAGTGCTTCTGCTCACAGTATGTTCGCTCATACTGTTTATCGGTGAGCGACTCCTCGGGCGCAGACGCTACACGACAACGACAACACACAGCCGTCGTCCAACACCGATCGCCCTCGGACGGTGGGCGTGCCCCGATCACAATTGCTCTCGTTGTATTCTTCGGTACCACTACGCTCCTCCCACTGGCAGCTATCCTTGCCTCCTCCTTCCTCAGGGCGTGGGGCCTCCCGCTTACGGCCGCCAACCTCACCATATCTAACTACGTCTCCGTTCTGCTCGAAGAGCAGATGACCATGCGCGCGATTGCCAACGGGTTCATGTTTGCCGCGACCGCGGGCCAGTGTAGCTGTAATCATCGCCCTTCTCGTGGTCTACATCTCCGCCCGCGCCCGCCCTTCCGGTCGAGCGGCACTGAACGTATTGGCTACCCTACCTCTTGCAGTTCCTGGCCCGGTGCTAGCGATCGCCCTTATCCTATCGTTCATGCACCGGCCAGTTGAGCTATACAACACGCCGTGGATCCTGATCATTGGATACATCGTTTCATTCATGCCTTTAGCACTGCGTAACGCAAGCGGCGCGCTACGCTCACTTGACCCGTCCCTGGAGGAGGCGGCACGCACTTCTGGTGCTTCCTGGCTGCGGTCACTTGTGGACGTCGTGTTGCCGCTGGTCAAGCCTGGTATATTGAGTGGCTGGATTCTGGTCTTCCTTTTTGTTCTACGTGAGATCCCGCTGTCGGTGATGCTGCACACCACCGGAACCGAGACGATCGGCGGCGTCCTTTTCTCCCTGCGCACTGGAGGAGGTGGGTCGGAAGAGGTCTCGGCCCTGGCTATGATCGTTGTCTTGCTGACCCTAGTCGGAAGCTACGTGATCCAGTGGTTGGGTGGGAGGCTGGAGGAGGGGAGATGACCTCAACGGCGGATAGCACACGTCAGCAAGCGCTTTGGGACCACCGTAGCCCTGGATTGCATCGACTCGCAAATCAGCAAGGAAGAGGAGCTGGTGCTCCTCGGCCCAAGTGGCTGTGGCAAGACCACCTTGCTTCGATCGATCGCCGGCCTGGAGCGCCCGGATGCTGGCGCCATCACGATACAGGGTGAGATCGTGTACTCCAGGTCTCAAGGAATCTTCGTGCCGCCACACCTCCGCCGTGTGGGAATGGTGTTCCAGAACTACGCGCTCTGGCCGCACATGAACGTTTCAAAGAACGTATCCTACCCGCTTAGGATGCAGAAGATCAACGCCGAGACCGTTCGGCAACAAGTTGCAGAGATGATCAGGCTTGTCCAACTAGATGGATTAGAACACCGCTATCCGCATGAGCTCTCGGGGGGCCAGCAACAGCGGGCCGCCCTAGCGCGCGCGTTGGCAATGAACCCTGGTTTATTGCTGCTTGATGAACCACTCTCCAGCCTTGATGCTATACTTCGCGAGGAAATGCGTGAAGAGCTGAAGCGAATCCACAATGAGACAAAACTCACCATGCTTTATGTCACCCACGATCAAAAAGAGGCTGTGGCTCTGGCCGACAGAATCGGAGTGATGGACAACGGTCGACTTGTTCAACTAGGCCCAGCACTTGAAGTATATACAACTCCCACCAGCGAGTTCGTGGCTGAGTTTACTGGTGCAAGCAATGTTATTAGGGGAGTTGTTCTTACAATAGAAGGGCGTAAAGTTCTCCAATTCTCGGAAGAAAACTTTCCCCTTCTACCGGACATGCCTCAACTGACGCTAGGTCAAGGTATTTTTGCTATTCGCCCTGAGGATATATGGATGCATGATGAGAGACCAGGGTTACTGGCAATCGTGGAAAGCAGCTCACATTTAGGAGGGACAATCGAATATCGAGTACGGAGCGGAGATTTATGTCTTCTGGTTCACGCTAGCCCACATTACACCTATCAACCCGGACAACGCCTATACATTGGCATCAACCACATCGCTCCTCTTGGACAGCGGTGTCGACATAGACATCGGAAAGGATGCAAAGGCAGTTTTATATCAACTAAATGACCTGATGACAGTGATGCTGTAGTCTTCTACTTGACTTGCTCAAAATACATAGTTAGGCTAAGGCATACATTGCAAATAACTAGCAATAAGGTGACAAAATGGACACATCCGAGGCAATTAGATTCTTGCGCGCGGACGGACGCAGGATAACAGAAGAGCGCAAGTTATTGCTTAAAATTATCGAGAATACCCCACATTTGGGCGCCACTGATATCTACGAACTGGCGCGCAAAGAGAACCCAAAGATAAGCCTATCCACAGTTTACCGAACCGTAAACCTCCTTGAGAGTCTAGGCCTTGTGGAGGCAAGCCCCCTCGGGGAGGATCATGATCATTTCGAAGTACGCTTACAAGAACACTACCATCTTGTGTGTCTTGACTGTGGCAAGGTCATGGATATCCCAGCTTCTGAATCAATTAGGCAACTTGCGCGGGACTATAACTTCGAGATTGCCGGGGTGAAGCTAGAGATTTTTGGCTACTGTGAAAGCTGCCAGAATAAGCGTCCTTCACGACACGCTGTCAAGCACGCGAAGCCAACTCGTATTGTGGACTTACGGGGAGTTCCACTACTTGGGCATCCGGGCGTTGTAGAAGATGAACTAGATAAGTCCAAGCCCCAGGACCTTTTGGAGATCATTACCGATGACCCAAAACGCTTAGAAATGGCGCCAAAGATGCTTGAAAAGATTAAAGGAATAAAGATTATGGACATCTGGAAGGATAGCAGAATCTGTCACGCACTGGTAAAAAAGCTCTGATTCTGAATTGGGGCTAATTCATAATTGATTTTTCCACCGCTTCACAAAAACTCTCCGACGACACATCTCATTTTTTGACCTATCTAGCACATCGAGAATATGAGTTCATTTATCTAATGGCTTGCTGGGTTTGACAGTGAAATCAGTGCCTTGATGAAGGATATAACTAGCTTATACATTGGTCCATCCATAGAAATCAATGGGAAACATATCCAATTCCATTGTTAACAACTGGCTTCGCGGATTTGCATCATCGATTGACGGATAGCTCGAAAACTCAATTCCTTGGTAGATTAATAGCAAGGCAACCCGAAGAAAAGAATCTCACACACTCTTACAGATTCTTTGGCAGAGCCGTCACAGCCCTAATCTCAAAAAATCCTCAGCCCTTAGGTTGTTATCTTCGCACAAACACTTTTCCTTGAATAATCTTGTTTGCTGGCTTGCCATGTATCATTGTTTCACGAGCAAATTCCTGCCCACATTGGGGGCACTTGAGGTCTCCTCTAGTATAATCTGTTGTTATTCTGCCCTTGTAGCATTTTACCAAATGGCCGGGGCCGGCCTTGCGATATTTATAAAGGAGATACCCACAATTAGCACAATAAACACGAATGGTTCTAGCTCGTCTTCCTAATTGCATAATCCCTTATACAACCTTAACTAAAAGCTAGCCAATCTGCCACAATCGTGATTCATCCGTATGCTAACAGTACTTGTCCTAAGAGAGGGTTAAGCTTTGGTAAAGTTCAGTGTGCATTCAGGCCCCATAAGCCCGGCAAAGAAACCACGCAAAATCCACATGAAACATAGCTTTTGTCAATTGGCAGATAGCTTATACAAGTTCCTGTCTGAAACATGATGTAGTCGGTTCTAACTTTGATGCTACATGAAATCGTCTCGCACTCTGGCATACATTATCTGATCAAGCACTCTACCTTGTTTGATAACGCTGGCATGCAATACCCCTTCTTTAACAAACTGGGCTTTCTCCAACACACGAGCTGAAGCTTTATTCGATGCATACGGCACAGCGTACACTCGGTTAAGCCCCATCCCATCGAAGGCATATTGTACCATTGCACGAACCGCACTTGTCATGATCCCTTCATTCCAGAAAGGCTCTCCGAGCCAATATCCCAATTCTGCGGTTAGCCTATGCACATCCTCGCCTGGGGTTAACCCAATGCCCCCTATAGCTTCCGTATCTGTACAGATAGCAAAGTAAGTTTGCAGATCAGTTGAAATCACCTGCCCCAGAAACGCTTCAGCGTCCGAAACCAAATATGGATATGGAAAGCCATCCCTAAGATTAGCCGCTATCTTGGCATTATTAGCATACTTTACAAGGGATTTAACATCATCCCAC
>JAGYNL010000015.1 GCA_018399865.1 Candidatus Bipolaricaulota bacterium
TGAAGCCCAAAGGCCATCTCTCATAATAGTAAACACCGTTATTGGTGATGGCGCACCAACCAAGCAGGGAACCTTTGGCGTTCATGGCTCTCCGCTTGGGAAAGAGGAAGTAGCTGCTGCTAAGAAGCAAGCAAATTGGCCAGTTGATCAAGTGTTTTACATTCCGCAGGAGGTTCAAAGCTTCTTTCGCAGAGCCATTGATCGAGGCAAAAAGCAGGAAGCCGAGTGGGAGGAACGCCTTAGTAAATATGCTGCTGCATATCCTAGACTATGGGCTGAGTTCTCTCGCCGTATGAGAGCGGAGTTACCAACCAATTGGCATAAAGACTTGCCGGAATTCCTGCCGGATCAGGTTGGTTTGCCAACTCGTAAGGCATCCGAAGCAGTGCTACAGAAGCTAGCGCAAACCATCCCTGAACTAGTTGGAGGATCTGCTGACTTGAATCCGTGTACCTATACCTGGCTCAAGGGGCATGGTGATCTGCAATCACCAACTAAAAATGCAGATGATCTTCAAGGCATAGTAGGCGGAGTGTTTGGCTATGAAGGAAGGAACATCCATTACGGTGTTCGAGAGCATGCCATGGGAGCGATCGCTAATGGAATGGCTAGCCATGGGGGATTCTTGCCGTATACGGCTACATTTCTTACTTTCTCTGACTATATGAGGGAGCCTATTCGTCTTGCCGCTTTGAGCAAGGACAGGGTTATCTTCGTGTTTTCCCACGACAGCATCGCTGTGGGAGAAGATGGACCTACCCATCAGCCAATAGAGCATCTTATGAATTTGCGTGCCACTCCTAATCTGATAGTACTCCGCCCTGCAGATGCTAATGAGGTTCGGGTAGCTTGGAAGGTTGCGATTGATAATACGCAAGGACCGACGGCACTGATTCTTACAAGGCAGGCGGTACCTACGCTTGACCGTAGCGTTTATGGTAGTGAGGAAGGCTTAGCTAAAGGTGGATACGTGCTGTGGGAGTCAGGTGAACACACCCCAGAATTGATTCTTATCGCTACGGGCTATGACGTTCATTTGGCGCTTCAGGCAGCTAAGAAACTAGCTGACGAGCAGGTCAAGGTTCGCGTTGTGTCTCTTCCAAGTTGGGAGCTTTTCGATCAACAAACGAAAGAGTATCGCGAAAGCGTCTTGCCAAATAGGGTTAGAGCTCGTGTTTCCATTGAGGCAGGAACAGCAGTTGGCTGGGAGCACTACGTTGGTTTGGACGGAATTGCTATAGGGATGAAAGGTTTTGGGGCGAGCGCGCCTGGGCCTGTTGTATATGAACGTTTTGGTTTTACGGAAGGTAATGTAGTAGCTCAAGCCAAGAAGCTGTTGGTAAAACAGGCTAGGTAAGGAAAGGACGCGCAGCAAAAAGCTATGGCAACAATAAAGGATGTCGCAGAACTGGCAGGAGTGTCAATTGCAACTGTTTCGCACGTGATCAACAAAACTCGTTTTGTCAGTGACGAGCTTAAAAAGCGCGTTTTTGAAGCGATCGATGAGCTTGGTTACTATCCAAATCCCTTGGGACAAGGATTCCGCGCGGGGAAGAGCTTCACCATAGCTGTTTTCTTGCCAGATCCTAGGAATGCTTTCTTTCAGACGATCGCTCAAGGAATCGAAGAACAAGCTCAGCAAAATCATTATAGTATCTCCTATTGTAATACTCGAGAGGAGCCCAGTCAAGAAAAGATGTACGTTTCCTTGCTAAGCCGTCGAGCAGTTGATGGGTTCATAGTTGCTCCTACTTCCCGGGGTAAGAAAAATCTTCAACCGTTAGTGGAGAAAAAAATCCCACTGGTTTTAATTGACCGTCGTATTGCAGGATACCCAGTAGATCAGGTCTTCTCTGATAGTGAGCTTGGCGCGTACAAGGCGACCAAGCACCTTCTAGAGCTAGGGCATCGACAGATAGGCGTTTTGCTCGGAATACGGGAGATAGAGACTATCAAAGAACGATTAAGTGGATATCGTAAGGCACTTGAGGAATACAATCTTGCCTTTGATGAGAGGCTTGTTGTTGAGGGCTACTCGCAGATGGAAGAAGGGTATGTTGCTGCTGATAAGCTTCTTGAAAACAAGAAGGTTACAGCCATATTCGGCAGTAACAACCAGATGATGCTGGGGGCACTGATGTCACTTAAGAAGAGGAAACTCAGATGCCCTGACGAGATTTCGTTAATTGGGTTTGACGATCTGGACTGGACGGCTGTTATATCGCCTGCTTTATCCGTTGTTGACCAAAAACCCTACGAAATGGGCTATCAAGCTGCTGGGCTTCTATTTGAAAGACTAAGGGAGAAACATGAGAGCCTGGAGCCGCGACTCATTGAGATCCCCACAAAAATGATCATTCGAGAATCAACGGATCTGCCCCATGAAAGGACTTGATATGGTCGCACCCGAGACTATGAATTGAGCTTTCAGGATTCTTTCTGGAAGGTATCGTTTGTGTATTGGCGCGGTTCAATCTAGCTGGTTATCGTTTTCTTTCTAGTTGTTCGGTGAAAGGTGTACATGGTAGGGTTAAAGGTTGCCAATATTTGCTGTGGTTGCTACAATGCGGGACTGGACTCGATTCTTTTCTTCTTAAGGAGGCCTTGTGTCGCTGGAAACGCAACATAGTGTAGGATCACCTGGAAGACGAGTTCTTGTTTGTCTGTTGTTAGTTTTGGCATTGGCCCTGGTATTTGTCCTTGATAAAGTCCTTTTTCCTCCACAAATGGAGCTATTTCGGGATCGCAGGGAAATGATGGACACCTGGGTAACTATCACTGTTTATGATTTAGATGCAGAGAAAGCAGAGAATGCCATTGATGATGCGTTCCTGCGCATGAGGCAGGTAGAATACGCGGCGTCGACCTACGATTCACAAGCAGAGGCTTACAAGCTTAATGAACAAGGTAGGTTAGACAACCCGTCAGACGACTTGTGGGAGATCATTGAAGCAGCAATTGCTGAATATTCCATAACAGATGGCACATTTGATATAACGGTTGAACCACTGCTGGAGCTGTGGCGTTACAAGGAAGGAAGCGGCGTGCAGTTCTGGGAGCTGGACTCTGCCACACAGCAACAAGCTATCTCGGAGACAATGCCTATGATTGGCGCTGATGGTATCAAGATGATCACTGTGCCACAAAGATCGATTGTGCTGAAGCCGCGTATGAAGATCACCCTTGGCGGAATTGCCAAGGGGTATGCAGTTGATTGTGGATTGGGAGTTCTGCGTCAGCAAGGCATACAGCATGCATTGATCGATGCCGGTGGTGACATAGGCGCTTTTGGGGGAAAGCCAGACAACCAAAAATGGCAACTGGCGCTACGAGATCCTAACAAGGAGACTTCTTGCATTGTCACGTTCGCAATTACAGATGGCGCTATCGCTACCTCGGGCAACTATGAGCGCTTCTTTGATTCTGCGGAAGAAGTAGGCCATATAATGGATCCGCGAACTGGATATTCATCACATGCATCATCGAGCGCTAGTGTGATAGCGCCTACCTGCGCTAAAGCGGACGCTCTAGCTACAGCGACCTTCGTCCTTGGCCCTAAATCCGGAATAGAACTAGTTAACTCGCTTGAGGGAGTGGAAGCGCTGATTATTGGTTACGAAGACCCGCAAAGACTATTTATGTCGGAAGGAATAAGCACATACATCGATCAGGAGAACGGTGGTCAATGAACACACGTGTACTAGAAGCTTTGGGCCTGAAGAGACCAGCTGGGGTACATCCTCCGTCTAACAAGCTGGGAGGGCAGTTGTCAATTGAGAAAGCGCCTCTGCCGGGGTTAGTCACTCTTCCTTTGCAGCAGCACATCGGTGCTCCAGCAAAGGCATTGGTCAAAAAGGGAGATGAACTAAAGGTGGGGCAGGTGATTGGCGAGGCGGGCGGATTCGTCTCAGCTCCGGTGCACGCTACGGTTTCAGGGACTGTTAAGCGGTTATTGGAGGTTGCCAGTTCGGTCACAGGAAAAGCAGTTGCAGGGATTGTGATTGAAGCTGATGGAAAAGATGAGTGGGTAGAGATGTTGCCAGCAGACCCTCAAAAGCTTTCGCCCTCGCAGATAATCGAACGCATCAAGGATGCAGGGGTTGTTGGGATGGGAGGAGCGACCTTCCCGACGCACGTGAAGCTTTCTCCACCCCCGGAAAAGGCTATCCGGGTTGTGATAGTCAATGGAGCGGAGTGTGAGCCATACATTACGTCAGACGATCGTTTGATGATTGAGAATACAGAGCGGGTGCTCAGTGGTCTGCGAATTGTGATGAAGGCACTCTCGGTGGAGCGTGCGTTTATCGCCATTGAAGGTAACAAACCACAAGCTATAGCGAAAATGAGGGATTATGTGTCCCAAAACGAATTTCCCGGCCAGGTAAGTGTGAA
>JAGYNL010000016.1 GCA_018399865.1 Candidatus Bipolaricaulota bacterium
AAGACAGGCAGACCCAAATGTTCTAAGCGCCCTCACATGAGGAATGAGTGCGGGAAGCTTTGACTGTGTACGCAGGGATAGCTCCCATCTCGATGAGAAACCAACCCCAATTACAGACCCCGAAAGCGAGGATTGTGAACTTACTTGTACAGGCTCACCATTCAAAGCTGCCCCCCTTCCCGTAATCACAGTAAATAACTCCTCTCGAACCGGATCGTAAGTACAGCCTATCTTGCTTTCGCCCTCATGCATAAGGGCAAGAGACACAGAGAAGTGGGGAATATTGCGAAGAAAATTATTCGTGCCATCAAGCGGATCGATAACCCAAGTGTAAGCCGATTCTCCGTTGATCCTGGTTCCCTCCTCCGATAGAATACCGTGGTCGGGAAAGACGTCCTGGATTGCATCTACTAAAATCTTCTCTGAGCGACGATCAAATATAGTCACCGGGTCATATCTATGGGATTTGGTCTCTGCGTACTTCTCCGCTCCTAGGCCTTTTGTGAGTGCTTTTCCAGCCCTCCTGGCAGCTTCAGCAGCAACCTCCAGGGCTTGTTGCATACTATCTGCCAATTGCCAGCCTCTCTGCTAATGAATGTGGAAATCCAGCGCGGTCGATGGACCGCATTACCAGTCCTACGTCGTAGGAAACGCGCTTAAAGGTAACGCTCCCGCGGCCACGCTCTAACTCCAGCAGAGCATACGCAGCACGTGGGTCACCATCACGCGGCTGTCCCACGCTTCCCGGATTGATCATATATTTGCCGCCAGGGACTATCTTCAGCGTCCTCCGCGGATCGATTCTTCTCACCATACCAGAAAGGCTAGCATACCCACCTTGAATGTGCGAATGTCCAAATAGACCTACAGGGCGCGTCAAAAGACGGAAGTTCTCTTCGGCCACATATAAGTCGTGCATGTATTCCCACAGCGGGCCTCGTAGACTACCGTGGAAGATAACAAACTCTTCCTCAGTGTGCACCTGCTCCAAACCAGTTAAAAATTCTACGTCAGCTAAGGAAAGGGTGCCTTTAGTCCAATTAGATGTAGCCAGAGCATCCGCTGTGAAAGCATCGGCAGGGAAAAGGCCAGCTACAGCTGCGTCATGGTTCCCCATCACACTCAAAATACCCATGTCTTGAATGCGCTTAATTACCTCTGTAGGCCAGGGAGCATAGTCAACCAAATCTCCACAGCAGACTATTCTATGAAGATCAAGATTGGTCAACTCGCCCAGTACTGCCTCCAACGCTGGTAGATTAGCATGAACATCAGAGATTATTCCGATACGCGTCATCCGTTGGACAAACCTACTAAAGAAGTGACAGCTTGATTCGAGAGTTCAGAAAAAGAGCTTTCGATGCTTCGCAGTTCTCTCTTCACATCATCGATTTCTGAGACATCTTGTATGTAGGAGAGATTTGTGCGCGCATTCATCATGCTTGATTTCACGGCAGCCTGAGCAAGGTAAATGGCTGCTCCCATATTACCGATACTTTGCTTAAAACCCAGGGCTAGAAGCAAGTAGAGATGCTCAAGAAGTTCATTTCCCTTTTCTGCCACTCGTCTTGCCACCTTTGTTACCTCACGGCGGGCTGAAGCAAGCATGAGTGAGCGTCGATTGTCGGCTTGGTCAAGAGCGTACGCAACTTTCAGTTCAGATACAGCTTCCTCATCAACGTTTGCCAGATTGAGAAAAGCCTCTTGAAGCAAACCGAAGGATGTAAGAAGATCCTCCAGCTCACCACCTTGGCCCTCATCTACGATATCATGACATACCCTAAGCCCTAAAGCAGAGGCCATAGCCCCGCAGACAGCGGCAACACTCCCACCGCCCGATGTAGCCTTGGCAGAAGCTACTTCATCCAAGAAGTCCCCTATCGAACGAGTCCGCATTTTGATCACCCGGTTTTACTGTATCAGGAAGATGGTTCACGAGCCAACTAGTACACAACATTCCTAGTATATTATGCGTAAAGGTGAGATTTCCATGAACGAAAAAAGAAAGAGGGACAAACAAGCCTCGTTGTCCCTACCACAAGTGATGCTTACTCCTTCTTATCCTCCATGATCTTCGCCATATAAGCAATCGCCTCACCAACAGTGGCAATGTTCTCAGCGTCCTCATCCGAAATTTCCACGCCAAACTCATCCTCAAACTCCATGATCAGTTCCACTGTATCCAGAGAATCAGCCCCCAAATCCTCGACGAAGGATGCTTCGTCGGTCACCTCTTCTGGGTCAACCATCAGCTGATCAGCGATAATCGCCCGTACTTTGCTTGCTATGTCGTCCATACTATGCAAACCTCCTTCTATTCTTTACTAGATTAGGGAAAAAGCCCCCCGTTTACCCCAACAACTTGCCCAGTTATATATGAAGCATCGGAAGAAAGCAAGAATGCAACAACATGTGCAACTTCACTGGGTGAACCCTGCCGCTGCAGTGGTATACGTGATAGATACTCTTGGCGAACGCTGTCACTCAGGCTTTCCGTCATCTCTGTTTTGATAAAACCTGGAGACACTACGTTTACCCTGATTCCGCGTGATCCCACTTCCTTGGCCACACTACGCGATAGCCCGATCAGCCCAGCCTTGCTCGCCGCGTAGTTAGCCTGACCAATGTTTCCAGTTTCACCGACCACTGACCCTATACTAACAATTGAGCCGCTTCTTGTGCTTAACATATGCCTGATGCATGCGCGCATACAATTGAACGCCCCTTTAAGATTGACCCCTAGAACGTCATCCCAGCTATCCTCACCCATGCGCATTATCAGCTGATCGCGAGCTACCCCTGCATTGTTTACCAGAAAGTCAATGCGACCATATTGCCCGCGTACTGCCTCTGCAGCTTCCTTAACCTGCCCCCAGTCAGAGACATCAACCTGGTAGAAACGGCAGTGCTCAGTCTTGCCAGACAGCGTCCTTTTCTGGGGAGGATTGCGAGCAAAAACACCCACCGAACACCCCTCTTGATTCAAGAGCTCAACAATGGCTTTGCCAATTCCGCGTGTTCCGCCGGTCACAATTGCCACGTGGTTGTCAAAGCGCCCCATACATTGCCTCCTCAAAGGTTACAAATTCTATCTTATCTGTAATTCGCCGCCCGAGGTTAGTCAATACCTGACCCGGCCCCACCTCAATCGCCATATCTATCCCCACACCTACGAGAGATTTCACCGTGTCAACCCACTGTACACATGCAGTGGTCTGTGTCAAGAGTAAGGCCTTAATGGAAGAGGGATCATTCTCCCTCTTACCGCTAACGCTCGAAACAAAAGTCGTTTTAGGAGGATAGAACTGCAAAGATTCGATAATACGAGATAGATCATTCTGGGCAGAGGAAAGAAGCTTAGAGTGAAAAGGGCCAGATACGTCCAGCCTAATTGACCGTCCTCCCAGAGCCTCACATCTCGCCATCACGCGTTCTAGAGATCCTTGTGGCCCTGAGACTACAATCTGCGTAGGCGCATTAATGTTCGCCACAGTCACACCGCCACCAACGCTTTCACAGACTTCCTCAACTTCCTTAAAAGGTAACTTCAGAATTGCTGACATCCCTCCACCAGTTGCTTGCCCCATTAACCGCCCACGTGACACCACAACATGAAATACTTCATCTACTTTTAGTACTTCAGCCGAAACAAGAGCCGCGTACTCACCCAAACTATGCCCGGCCACAGCACAGGGTACTAACCCGCACCTACGCAAACTCTCGTCTTTACTAATACTATCAATAAAGATGGCCGGCTGAGCGTAACGGGTCTGCGCCAAATATTGCCTTTCCTCGCCCTGTAACCAGTCTCCTAAGGCTACACCAGCTCTGGTTGCAAGCTTAAGTAGCGCCCTACTGACGTGGTTATCCGGGGGCAAATCCTTCGGCAAGACACCTTGTCCAGGAAAGAGGAAGGCCAGCTTACGAGTCATTGTCACATGCGAGCTACAACTGCCCCATAGGTCACTCCCGCGCCGAAGGCGGTCATAACAACAACGTCTCCACTCTTGATCGTCATGTCCTTGCGAGCTTCGTCAAGAGCTATGGGAATTGACGCTGTAGAGGTGTTAGCTACGCGATCGAGGTTGGTCAGTATCTTATCCTTGCTGACCGCTAGGTGTATACCCAAAGAGTCGATAATCCTAATGTTGGCCTGGTGAGGGATGATCCAGGTGACATCATCCAGCTTCAATGACGCAGAAGAAAGGGCCCGTCTGGTTGCTGTCTCCATCATCGTCACAGCACTTCGATAGACGCCCCCTCCTTCCATCTTCAGGAAATGACCTTTGTTCTTTACTGTGTCTGTACTTGCCGGATCCTTAGTTCCGCCCGCAGGCATATGAAGAAATAGAGACTTGTCATTGTCGCCGTAGATGGCGCTTCCCAGGATGCCCTCATCGCTTCTGCCTGCTTCAAGTACAACTGCGCCTGCGCCATCACCGAATAGCACACATGTCTTACGATCACTCCAGTCAGTCACACGTGATAGTGCCTCGCTGCCCACAAGGAGTATGCGTCGATAGATCCCAGCGCGGATCAACCCATCAGCCACTACCAGGCCGTAAACGAAGCCAGAGCAGCCTGCTTTCAAGTCAAAGAACGGCGTCTGATCCATTCCCAACCCGTAGGCTATAAATGGGGATGATCCGGGACAGATCATGTCTGGAAAGTTTGTGGCAACAATCAGCAAATCAATATCCTGTGGAGCTATCTGTGCATCCTCGCAGGCCTTCTTGCCGGCAATAATACCCATCCTTGCGGGATCATCGTCCGCCTCCAGCAGATATCGTGTGCTAATACCGGTGCGTCGGACAATCCAGTCATTTGACGTATCCACTATTCTCTCTAGATCATCATTGGTGACACATTTTTCCGGAAGATACTTCCCACTTCCAATGATCTTAGCCCCCATGCTTGCTCCACCCTGAAATACCCTTGGCTATTGTCTTGTTCAAGTCGACCTTTACTGCACGACAGGCCACATCGATTGCTGATTCAATGGCTAGAGCATCCGATCGTCCGTGAGCAATGACAACAGCTCCGTTTACACCAAGTAACGATGCACCGCCAAACTGGTTGTAGTCAAGCTTTTTGCTAAGATAAGAAAAC
>JAGYNL010000017.1 GCA_018399865.1 Candidatus Bipolaricaulota bacterium
ATTCCTTAGACACGGGGGACACAAGATGGCAGCCGGTTTCTCGCTTGCAAATGAGCGGGTGCCCGAATTACGTGAGCGGCTTCTAAGTTATGTAGCCAGGCAGCCGATCCGCGCTCACAGTGTAGAGGAGATTATCGATGCAGAAGTAACTGTCGGGGATTTGAATATTCGTCTTTACACCAACCTTCGTTCACTTTCTCCATACGGGCCAGGAAATACCTCACCGATCTTCCTTATGAGAAACAGCACATTTGAGGATATAGCATTTGTTGGTTCAGGGCGCCAGCATTTTAAGGGAAGGCTGGTACAAAATGGGCTCTCTCTGCCTTTTATTGCCTTTAGGATGGCAAACCACATCAATCTATTCGAAAACGGTCCGGTTTGTGTCATATTCAGGGTTGGTTTCGACGATTGGAAAGGAGCAGTACAGGTAAACGTGGTTGATTTAGTCAATTGCGATTGACCTTTTGCGCTTAAAGCAAACAATTGACCGCAAAAGCAAGAACCTCGCCTAACCACTGCAAAAAACCAACCAGCATCTAAAGATAGCTATCAGAAATAACACCCCGGTTTGTATTTTTAATATGGAACCATGTCCTTTGACAACAAGGGTCTACTTACCTACGCAGAAATGCCGGAAAAGCTCATCTAGAACCTCTTCGTCAGCATCGATTCCTTGAAGTTCTCCAGCGATTCTCTGTGATTGCCGCAGTCCCTCGGAAACCATATCTGGTGAGTAACCGCTTTCGATTACTTGGCTAGCTTGTTTTAGCGATTTATTCATTCTTACTAACAGGCTTCTTTCCCAGGCGTTTAGAAGAAGAGCGGAGTTTCTTCCTTCAATACCCCCTTTCATAATGCGTGAGATGATCCCTTGCCTGAGCTCATCAATTCCTTGTGTTGTTTCTGCTGACACTTCATAAACCGGAAAGGCTGACACCTGCGATTCAATAGCAGTTTTCTCTATCACAATTGGTAAATCTGACTTATTGAGCATGATAAACACCGGCCGATCCCAAGCCTTGCGCAAAAGAGCGGTGTCCTCGGCTGTCAGCTTACAGCTGCGGTCAAGCATCAGCAGAATTAGATCAGCTCTTTTGACCGCCTCCTCAGATCGCCGCACCCCTTCTACCTCAACTGGATCGCTTGGAGTGCGCAAGCCTGCTGTGTCGATCAGCCGTACTGGTACGCCACCGATGATTGCGATTTCTTCGATAGTGTCTCGGGTTGTTCCAGGAATTGAAGTAACGATAGCCCTTTTCTCGGATAGGAGGGCATTTAGCAGCGTGGATTTTCCTACATTTGGCCGGCCGATGATGCTTATGGTTAAACCCTCGCGTAACACGCGCCCCTGCTCGCCCGCCGTCAGTAATTGACCGACTTTCTCGATTAGCTGTTGCAGCCCGTTATGTATATCTTGTGGATGGAAATCCTCTTCAGGATAGTCTATCTCTACCTCAATTGTTGCCAGAAGGCCGGCGATCTGTTGGCGTATACGTGCTATCTCTTCTGAGAATCTTCCTCCTAACTGATCGACTGCTACTTCCAGGCCAAGCTTCGATTTGGCGCTGACAATGTTCAGAACAGCCGCTGCCTGATCTAAAGAGATTCGGCCATTCAGAAAGGCGCGTTTGGTGAATTCGCCTCTTTCAGCCAGTTGTGCTCCGGAATCTAGTACCGCGTCCAGGACCATTTGCATGGCAACAATCCCGCCATGACAATTAATCTCCACAATGTCCTCACGGGTGTATGTACGCGGGGCTAACATTACTGAGACCAGTACTTCGTCAATCTTCTGCCCCTCAGCAACGATGTACCCATAATGAATAGTATGTGTTGGAACCGTTTTGAGATCTATTCCATGGGGAGAGTGAAAAAGGCGCGAGACGATGTCTAGACAATCCGGTCCACTTAGACGAACAATCCCAATTCCCCCTTCTCCGACTGGAGTTGAGATGGCAGCGATTGTGTCGCTAGCTATCGATTCAGGCATCATGCATCTTCTGGTTCAATAACCACTCTACGCTCGTCGCCATCCCCAATGCTATAGGTCTTTACGCCAGGGAAGTTAGTGAGCGTAATGTGTATTGTCCGCCTCTCCCGAGGGGGCATGGGGTTGAGGCGTATTCGCTTATGCTCCCGACGTACGGATTCAGCGGCGCTAAGGGCAAACTTGATAAGCTCTGCTCTTCTTTTTTTTACTGCACCGTTTACGTCAAGGACAATTGCACAATCAACCCCGGTCTTGCGATGTACAGCAATTTGAACTAGGTGCTCCAAGGCATTGAGGGTAGGTCTTTCTTCTGGCAGCGAGAATAGGTTCCCCGTCAAATTGACGTACAACTCCTCCATAGGATCCCCTTCAATGGCAAAGGCCACCTCTTCTTCCTCAAGGACTTCCAGGAGCTCCCTCAGCAAGGCTTCAATTTCCCTATTTACGTTCTCTATCTGTGGAATTGTCACCCGTGTCTTCCTGTGTCACATCGATTTCGGCGTCTTCTTCGGAATAACTAGCATCGGCAGTTGCACCTGTGCCACCGATTGTCGCCTCAGCTTTGGCCATTTCCCAATTAACGAAGTACTGCTGTCCCACCTGGAAGATAGTGGTTAAGAAATAGTAAAACCATAATCCAGCCGGGAAGTTGTAGAGAAATACGGCCATGAAGATAGGCATGATGTAACCCATATACTTCTGGCTTCCTTTGGCGTCACCGGCGGTCATGGGGGTCATCATCTTCTGCTGCAACATCATTACTAGAGTAGTAAGGATTACCAGAATGAAGTATGGGTCCCGCATGCTGAGATCAGGTATCCATAAGAAGCCTGGCGAGAGGCGTATGAATGCAGAGCAGTAAAGAATTGCTTTCCATAGCAATATAAGAATTGGCAGCTGAATGAACAATGGAAGGCATCCACCCATTGGATTAACGCCTTCCTTCTTGTACATCTCCATAAGTTTCTGCTGCATGATTTGGCGATCATCCTTAAACCGCTCTTGGATTCGCTTCATCTTTGGCTGCAATTTCTGCATCTTGGCCATAGAGTGGTACTGCCTGCGCATTAGAGGAAATAGAACAACGCGCGTTATAAGCGTAAACAGAAGTATGGCCCATCCATAGTTTCCTGTGTAGCGATAAAGCAGGTTCAAGAATTGAACAACAGGTATTATCAACCGGGCGGCTGTTCCCGGATTGTCAAGTTCACCTAGGCCGGAGTGCTCCATCAAGAGATACTGCCTGCGTCCGCCGTACAGAGAGAAAGAGTAGCTTGTTGTTCCCGGCTCGGCATTGAGCTCGGCGCCAAATCGCTTATTGCCTGATGGCTCACGGGTTACAAACGGACTTACACCACTGTTACCATTCGTCCTTAAGAAGAACACTGTTGTCTTATCCATCAGTCCCATACCATCAAACGATGCATAGGATTCGGGAGCTAGAAGGTCGGTCGCTGCCTCACCATCGAACTGAAAGACTAAATCCGGGCTTTTCTCAGCGGGAGTATAGTCCCCAACCGTCATTCGTACGTGAGAAGGTTGCTCTGAGGAGTTATCTACGCTTACCAGAACGTCGATTGTATAATAGGGGTTGTTGTAAACAGTGAATTTCTTATTAACCGTTAAGGAACCCGCAGTGCCCTGAAACTCTACAACTAGTTCGTCTGGCGTGAGCTGATCTACCCCAACAAGCGTGTAGGTAAATGGTTCGTCGCTTTCAGTAATGGTATTAAATGGAAAGCTAATATTGGTCAAGTATTGTCGCTCCAGTGTTTCGGGATCGGTCTTTGTTCCCGGAACAAGTTCAGCCACACTTGAGCCATAAGGGGCAAACGATAAGAAGACACTCTTAAGGGTTCCATTGCTCTCTGAGAACACATAGTCTGCCAGCCCGGTGGTTACTATAACTTGGTCATAGTCGTCTTTCTCAACTATTCTGTATGACAGATCTTTAGGCCCGGCAAAGGAAACCACGCAGACAAGGGAGAATAACAACACAAACCCCAAATAAGCACGTCGTTTTAGCAAGATGACCTCCTGAAC
>JAGYNL010000018.1 GCA_018399865.1 Candidatus Bipolaricaulota bacterium
GTTTTCTAGATGAGAATACCCACCATACGAGATTTTACCCATGACTAAAACTAAAGTGCTAGACTTCCAGGTCGTCTGCTGACAGGCCCGACAACGTTTGCTACAAGGCTTCAATCGCCACAATCTCCAGCAATACTTGACACTATTGCTACAGGTAACCTGCCTGTTTCAACGATAGGTAGCCGGTCTTAGTGACAATAATATGATCAAGCAGAGGCACTCCAAGAAGCTTGCCTGCCCGAGCGAGACGATCAGTAAGAGCTATGTCTTCTGGGCTAGCCTCAAGGGTACCCGAAGGATGATTATGCGCCACAATGATTGACGCGGCACGATCGGTGATAGGATCTGCGTACACCTCGCGCGGGTGCACCTGGTTTGAATTGAGCAACCCTACAGTAACCACCCGGTTTTCGATAACCTCATTTGCGCCATTTAGGGAAAGACAGACAAAATACTCCTGCTGCTTGTCACGGATCTGTTGTACAAATGGCAAAACATCCTTAGCCTCGCGCACATTAGAGCCTTCAGTAAGCTTACAACGCCGCGCTAATTCATAAGCCGCAATGATACGACTTGCTTTTGCCGGCCCCATACCGGGAATTTGATTCAAAGTCTCCGCGTCAAATTTGTCCGACCTAAGATCCACTTTATGCAGCACTTTAGTAGCTAATGACAATGCGTTCATCCCCTTCATCCCGCTGCCAATGAGTATAGCTAACAACTCGGAATCGGATAGAGCAGCCGCCCCTCTGGAAAGAAGCTTTTCCCTAGGCCTATCAAGTTTGGGAAGATCCTTAATCAGCTTCACTGCTATCACCATCAAAACTAAGACGTAAGGAACTCATACTAGTACATGTAGAGAGAAAATGCAATTGCCGAAGCTAGTGCAAAATCACAGATGATATGCCTTTCACTGACTCAGCCTGAAGAATCGATAGGATTATGGTTAATAGATCCGCGGGGAGCAAAACAACAAATGCAAGTGTGAAGAAGTTTCTAGCTAGCGCAGCTAGCAAATATCATGAGAGCTCTTGGAATTCTTCTAGCAGGCTTGGTTAGAGCTAACAGGCTAGAAGCGAAGGGGCCTAGTACCACAAGAGAGCATTTGTTGCACCAGGACACGTGCGCCCGTTCAAGACCAGTTAAGAAAATAAGCTGTCCGAATCGCCATTATTGGCAAAGAGAGGCAGAATCCCATTTCCAAGTTCATGAGGCAACATATCTCTGACATAGGAAGAAACAGCTATATTAAGTTCTTCCGCTACAGACCTGCCGTTTGCTTCAGCCAGAATCGCCAAGCTCAGCAACAAGCTCTTGTCAATTACTTCATCCTCTTGATAGGTATACTGCTTTGCCACTAGTTTATCGTCCTTAGAAGAATTCAGGAATATGTGTCAGAAATTGAAGCTAAGCGTGCCACTTAGCTACGACCACCATTCCGCATCACTTTAGCACGATTCCAACATGCAAGTCAAGAGCAGCAGTGAAATGAAACTATGAATTTTGCATGGAGATGAAGGCCGCAAGATCAGCGCTATTGGATAAATGCACAAATTATGCACAAAACTAGCAGTCCCCAACTATTGGGCAGTAGCGCCGCAAAGAGAAATTCGTCACCCGCAGGGATATGAACAAGAGGTAATGCGTGAGCCTAACTGCATAAGGTGATAGTGGGCGTGGGCTCACTCTCTAATCAATAACTGCTTCTTAGGAAACCACAACAGCAAGTAAGACTGCCGCGTCCTCCATCATCGTACAAAGAAGGCACATAGCTCAGTGGTGATGGCCTCGGCGACCTTGACCATGGCCTTCAGGTTCTTCCCACTCAATGGTCTTAAGACTTCCTTGTATGTAACTGTTTACCACGTCACGAACGCAACCGGTGGCTCCAGTAACCACTTTGATTCCAAGCTTCTCAAAGTTGTTCACTGCGCTCGGGCCCATCCCCCAAGCAAGTACAGTGTCAGCCCCCTTAGAATGCACCCAGTTTGGAAGATCTCCCGGACCATGCCCCGCAAAAGGAACATCGAGAACGTCGCTGCTCACGATGCTACCATCCTCGACACTGATAAACGTGTAATGCTGTGCCCGCCCAAAGTGTTCCTCAACCAGGTCTTCCAGCCCAGCCGTTCCGCAAATAGGTATAGCAATCTTGTCTGTCATAAGAGTCTCCTTTCTTTTGGTATTAAATTAAACGATCAGACCGTACTACATGCAACATCTTAATATGAAACCAACACTTCCTGCTGCCTCATGAATCGCCTTATTGGCGTAGATACTTGTTTTCCGAGAGGCTACAATGTTTCTAATAGACCTTCTAACCGAAAAAGAATAACATGACCTTAAGGAAGAAGCCAAACTAGGCCATCAAAATCATAGTATGACCTTCAGTTAATCCATACTCAACCTTCAGCCCCAAAGGCCCATTAACGGTCAAGCAACTCAAGCTGTGAAACAGGAACTCAAATAAGGTCTGCATCTCAATACAAACCCTTATACCACCTGGATTTATAGCTTTGTCTTTTACCGGCTTTTCTGCAGCCGTAAGCCCTACGCATATTGATGGTAGCGAATAGTCCTCTATAATCACCACTTGCACAAAAAGGAGGATACGTATGCAATCGATGGATATGCTGCGCCAGCTTTCCGATGCTTTTGGGGTCTCTGGTTTTGAGGATGAGGTGCGCGACCAGGTGAACAAGCTTATCTCCCCATTTGTTGATGAAGTAAGAACTGACACCTTGGGAAACCTGTTTGCTGTGCGTAAAGGCAAGGGTGATTTTACCCTTATGCTCGATGCGCACATGGATGAAGTCGGGTTCATCCTAAAATGGATTGAAGACTCTGGTTACCTGCGCTTCTCCCCTTTGGGAGGATGGGATCCCCGTATCATCCCAGGCCATAGAGTGGAGATACTTCTGCGCAGCGGGGAGAAGCGTTACGGAGTCATAGGATCTGCGCCTCCACACATTTTGACAGAGGAAGAACGCAAAAAGCCTATTCCAATAGAAAGCATGTTTATCGATGTTGGCGCAGGGTCACGTCAGGATGCCCTTGATATGGGTTTTCACATCGGCGATCCGTTGACCATACACTACCCATTCACTGAGCTACATAACGGATACGTCACCGGAAAGGCCTTTGATGACAGGGCCGGTTGTGCGGTGATGATTGAAACCGCTAGTCGTCTAGCGGATAAGAATCTTGATATCGACATTGTCTTCTCATTCGTGATTGGCGAGGAAGTCGGATTGCGAGGAGCTCGTACATCGGCCTATCAGATTGATCCTGACTTGGCAATCGCTCTAGAAGGGACTATTGGAGCGGATATGCCAGGTGTACCCCAGAGTGGTCAGCCAGTACGCCTAGGCCGCGGTCCAGCAATTACCGTAGCGGATAACTCGATAATCGTATCCCGCAAACTAATCCAAGCTCTTGAAAGCATAGCAGAAGAGGCAGCAATCCCGTATCAGTATAAGCTTCCTACCTACGGCGCAACTGATGCTGGTGTGATTCATCTTACAAAAGCGGGAATTCTTTCCGGAGTAGTTTCTGTTCCCTGCCGGTTTATCCATTCGCCCACATCCACCTTGCGGCTCAACGACTTTGAGAACACGGTGCGACTGATGACAGGATTTATAGAGCGTTTGCCCGAAATCATATCCTAGGAGAGCAACTTACGTTGATTTAGCAACTACTGCCCGGACAAGACAAAAAGCAGCGCCAGTAGAGTAGACTCTCTAGCGCTGCTTCTTTGTTTCTAGACTACTTTGTTTTCTCTAGGCTGAAACCGATTGCGCTCTGGTTGATTCTAACTCTTCTCGCACAACCTTACCCAACCGCCTTATTCCTTCTTCTATGCGTTCAGGGGATCCAAGCGAAAATGACAGCCTCATCTCGTTGTGTCCACGGTCGTCAACGTAGAATGCCTTGCCAATGACGTAAGCCACATTATTCTCAATGGCTCTTTCAAACATGTCCTCTGTATCGATATCTTCAGGAAGCCTCACCCACAAAAAGAGACCGCCTTCAGGGTTTGTCCAGGTGATTCCTTTATCCTTAGGCATATAGTTCTCTAAGGCCGCCACCATGGCGTCTCGCTTTACGTGGTAGACCTCCCTAATCTTCTCTAAGTGCTGTTCCATTCCGTAATCCCTGATGTAACGCGCCGCAATATGCTGCATAAGCTTGCTTGTACATAAGTCTGTAGCCTGCTTCACCCTAACAAGGACATCCATGAAGGGAGCGTCGGCAATCACAATCCCTAACCGCATCCCAGCGGCCAGAACCTTGGAAAAAGTCATCAATAGAATAACTCGGCCTCGATTATCCAGGCTGCGTATAGATGGTAGAGGCTCTCCGGAAAACCGGAGTTGTCCGTAAGGATCGTCCTCAAAAATCAGCAAATCTTCTGCTGCAGCAATCTCAAGCAGGCGCTTGCGCTTAGCTAGAGACATTGTTATACCGCTAGGATTCTGAAAATCGGGGACTACATAGACGGCTTTCAAAGTCTTCCCAGCTTGTCGCGCTTTTGCAATTTCCTGTTCCAGGACATCTAAATTGATACCGTCTTCTTCAAGCGGAATCGGTATTTTATCAGCCTCGAATAAGCTGAATGTCTGCAACGCTGCAAGATAAGTGGGTGCTTCGACAAAGATAACATCTCCTGGATCGATCAGTGCTTTTGACAACAGATCCAGAGCCTGCTGCGATGCTGTCGTCACCAACACTTGATCCACAGAGAGGTCAAGGCCTTGTGGCTTGAGCCAGTCTACTATCACACTACGCAGGGTAAGACTCCCTTCAGTAAGTCCGTACTGAAGAACGTTCTCATAGTGTCCGTGCAGTTCATCCGCGGCAATCTCTGCGAATTCATCGTGGGGAAAAGTCTCCGGTGCTGGGAGACCACCAGCAAACGATATAATATCCGGTTTTTCAGTTAGTTTAAGTAACTCACGGATTGCAGATCGCTTCGCCCCACGAGCCCGCCTGGAAAGGTATTTTTTCATTTATCTCTCCTTGCGTCGCGCATTGTGCAACGCACCATATTATAGGTCATGAGCCACAAGTTCTCAAAAGACTTCTAGTCGCGCAAAAAGAAGCAAGCTAAATGAGCATGAAACAACCAAGGCCAGCTTCCGAAGGCAACTAATACTATTCTTTTCTGTAGCAATAGAAAGGGCCTCTGTTGTTTCAGGTGCGTAACGAACCTGGACAGCCTCAAACGACAAAAGACAGTCTCTCGCCCGCTTGCTGTCGCTCACTCGAGCTACTGAGTGCACTGAGAAATGCTTCCCATCTGTCTTGGGTTACCCCTATATATGCTACTTCTTTTCTGCGCGTGCCTGCGCCTCCGCGTAATTCATGCCAAATAAAAGCACAGCATTGGAGACTAGCTCCAACGCTACATTAAAACGAGCTTCTTGCTGTTGTAGCGTGTGATGTAGCGTGCGTAGTTTATCTACCACGTTGATTTACCTGACATGTTTGGTTGCCTACAACGCTCAGATGTGTTTATCTAACACCCCAACGTTGCACACGAGGTGCAACGCTACATAAACGGTGCCTCCGCGCTGTTGTAGCGTGAGTAGTTTATCTACCACGTTGATTCGCCTG
>JAGYNL010000019.1 GCA_018399865.1 Candidatus Bipolaricaulota bacterium
GACCTTCTTGAGCCGATCATGGAAGGTGAGATTGTTACCCCAGGTGAATACCTGGGAGAAGTATTGGATGATCTGGCGCGTCGAAGGGGGGAAGTCCGAGAGCTTCACTCGCGGGGGACTGTCCAGATAGCTTATGTTGCTGTACCGCTATCAGAGATGTTTGGGTACGCAACACGGCTAAGGTCGTTGACGCAGGGGAGGGCCACGTATACGCTGCGCGTTACTCACTATGAAGTGGTCCCGGCAGGAATGAGAGAGAAGATCATAAAGAGTAGAGGTTACTGAAGATGGCAAGAGAGAAGATTAGGATCAAATTGCGAGGTTATGACTACGAGTTGGTTGATAGCTCGGTGAAGAAGATCGTTGACTCGGCTAGAGACAGCCGGGCTAAGATCTCTGGGCCAATACCACTTCCTACGCAGCGGAGGGTCTATGCTGTCCTGAGGTCTCCTCATGTCAATAAGAAATCGATGGAGCATTTCGAAAGGCGAATACATACGCGCCTGCTTGACATCAAGGAGCCTACTTCGGAGACGATTAATGCCCTGATGGACATTGAGCTTCCTACTGGGATCGATATTGAGATAAAGCTGTAGAAAATCGGAGGTTGTGGTCGATGGCTTTGGGAATTCTGGGACGCAAGGTAGGTATGACACAGTTATTTGTCGATGGGTGCGCTGTTGGCACCACAGTTATAGAGGCACGGCCTAGCACTATCGTGCAACTGAAGACTGTGGAGACCGATGGTTATAATGCGCTACAGCTCGGCTATGACGAGGTTTCCGAGCAGAAGGTTACAAAGCCTTTGCGCGGGCACTTCGGCAAAGGAGGCGTGGCTCCACATCGCCATCTTTTTGAGATGCGAGTTGATGATCCTACGGGGTACAAAGTCGGAGATCGTATGGACGTGGGGATCTTTGCTGAAGGCGATAAGGTTGATGTAGTGGGTACTTCGCGCGGTCTTGGCTTCCAAGGTGTTGTGAAAAGATGGAATTTCTCTGGTGGTCCTAAGTCACATGGATCGCACTTCCATCGTCGCCCCGGATCGGTTGGTAACTGCGTACAGCCGGGAAGAGTAGTAAAGGGAAAGAAACTTCCTGGGCAAACCGGGAATAAGCGCGTGACAGCCAAGTCTCTTCGAGTGCTGAAAGTCGATGTGGAGAATAACCTCCTTGTAGTCAAAGGATCGACTCCTGGTGCTCGAGGAACACTGTTGGGATTGAGGAAGAGAAATGGTTGAAGCTAAGCAGTATGTAGTGAATAGAATGGATGATCCGGAGGTAGTAGACCTGGATGAGCAGCTGTTCGGCGCGCAGGTGAACGCTGACTTGCTTTACCGTGCCGTTCGCATGCAGCTTCTTAACCGTAGGCAGGGAACTAGTTCCACCAAGAGGCGTGGAGAAGTGAGCGGCGGCGGGGCAAAACCGTGGCGTCAGAAAGGTACAGGCCGCGCTCGTGCCGGTTCGAGAAGATCTCCTCTGTGGACTGGTGGAGGGACCATCTTTGGGCCCAAGCCTAAGAGCTATAATACAAAGCTTACAAAGAAGATGGTGCGCGCAGCGCTTATCTCAGCTATGTCTGATAGAGCTGCTGAGGGAAGGGTTGCTTTGATCAATGAGCTTGATTTTGATGAACCTAAGACAAAGCGGGCGCGGGCTATAGTTGATGGCCTAGCAATAGGCTCATCCACCCTGGTAGTGGTGGGAAATGATGAGCATAACCACGCGATCAAGAAGTCCTTCTCAAATCTCCCGAACGTTAAATGCTTAGCCAGTGCTGGCCTGAATGTGTATGACGTTTTGCGCTATGAAGGCTTAGCAATGACCACAGAAGCTTTGAACGAAGTAAAGGAGAGATTGCAGCCATGACAAAGCTTGCACATTCAGAAGACATAATTTTTGAGCCGATACTTACTGAGCATTCTTGGTCAAGGATAGAAGAGAGGAAGTATTCATTCCGCGTGGCTCTTGGTGCAAATAAGGTACAGATCAAGAAAGCAGTTGAGGAATTGTTTAAGGTGAAAGTGGAGAAAGTGTGGACTGCGAATATGAAAGGCAAGCCACGCCGGGAGCGACTCAATCAGTTGCACGGTCGTACGGCTCGTTGGCATAAAGCGATTGTCCGCCTAGCTCCTGGCGACAGGATTAACGTGATGGGAGGATAGGAAAGTATGCCTTTAAAAAGATTTAATCCAACATCACCAGGCCGGCGGCACGCTGATCTGCCTGACTTCTCGAATCTCACACCGGTAGAGCCTGAAAAGACTTTGTTGAGGCCTCTGCGAAAAACTGGCGGACGGAACGCTCAAGGAAGGATCACATCACGTTTTCGTGGTGGTGGGCACAAGCGTCGATATCGAATCATCGATTTTGCACGCAATGATAAAGATGGAGTAGCAGCACGGGTTGTTTCACGCGAGTATGACCCCAATCGGTCAGCATGGATTACGTTGCTTAATTATGTTGATGGCGAAAAGCGCTATATATTGGCCCCTGTGTCTTTGGAACCTGGAACAATGGTTGAGTCGGGAGATGAAGCGGAAATTCGTGTCGGTAATGCCCTTCCGCTTAGTAGGATTCCGCTGGGTGCTGTTATTCACAATCTTGAGCTCATGCCTGGACGGGGGGGTAAGGTTGCTCGTTCTGCTGGTACTTCAGCGAAATTGATTGGCAAGGAAGGCAGCCGTGCGCATGTCCGGCTACCCTCTGGTGAAGTGCGAGTGTTCAATGCTGACTGCCGGGCGACTATTGGAGAGGTAGGAAACCCTGATCATAAGAATGTAAAACACGGAAAGGCTGGACGAGTGCGTCATATAGGCCGCAAGCCCCATGTGAGAGGCGTGGCAATGAACCCGGTTGATCACCCTCACGGCGGTGGGGAAGGCCGCGCACGCGTCGGGCGCCCGCAGGTTTCTCCTACGGGGAAGCTTGCTAAGGGAGGCCGAACGCGCAAGAACAAGAAATCCAATTCAATGATTGTGCGTAGGGCCGGTAAGGGGAGGAGATAGCTATGCCGAGATCGACGAAGAAAGGCTTCTTCGTGCTCGAAAGCCTACAACGTAAAGTAGAGCGTGCAAGACGCGGAGAGATCAACGAGATTAAGACCTGGTCGCGATCTTCAATGGTTATTCCTGATATGGTAGGACTGACAATCAAGGTCCATAACGGCAAGGTACATGTACCAGTCTACATTGTTGAGAATATGGTTGGTCACAAGCTAGGCGAATTTGCCCCCACTCGAACCTTTAGATCACACGGTGGTATGAAAAAGAAGCGGGCGCCTGGCCTGACCTAGGAGATACGATGGAAGCACGGGCGATAACACGAGGATTACGTATGTCTCCGCGTAAGGCGCGGTTAGTGGCGGATGCTATTCGTGGTAAGAATGTCAATGAAGCATTGCGAAGCATCATGCTTTCCAATAAGAAAGGGGCGAAGCTGATCCGCAAGACCTTGGAGTCAGCGATAGCTAACGCGGAGAACAATTATAATGTAGATGTTGATGAGCTATTCGTGGTTCGCGCCACGATTGATATGGGCCCATCTATGCGGCGGCTGAGGCCGCGAGCGATGGGGCGTGCTGACATTGTGCGGCGGCCTACGAGTCATGTGACTATTGTT
>JAGYNL010000020.1 GCA_018399865.1 Candidatus Bipolaricaulota bacterium
TATGGGCGGCGAGATACAGTGCCTGCCTTACCCAAGAAACGAAGAGGAACGTCGAGCTGGAAAAGAACACGGCTATGATCTGGATCGAACCTTGACCCACGATGACCTTGTTGCCTCCGATGATGTTTTCTTTGCAGCCACAGGCGTGACTGACGGGGAATTGCTTCGCGGCGTTGACTACTTCGGTGGCGGAGCAGTCACGGAAAGCATTGTTGTTAGAGGACTAACAGGCACCGTGCGTCACATCCGGGCTGTTCACCAATTGGACAAGCTAAAAGAGCTAAGCGGGGTCAACTATTGATCGGCTTTGCGAGCAATTGACTAAGAAGCAACTTCACAACCGGGGTGCGGTGAAGCTGTTGTACCCGCTGACATGATAAGTGTGGCTGGGCAGTTTGGTAAGATTGTAGTTGCCCAGCTTTCGTGGATGCTATTCCCCGCAGTAATTCTTTTGCCAACTGGTTTTGTAGGCAAATTTAATTTTCCGCAGGAGTCACGCGCATTGGAAAGCCCATTTACCAGAGCTGTTAAGCAAATCCAAGTATTTCGGGGACCAGTTCATCGGTGAATCCCGTTATGGTTACCTATTCATGGGTAAAGCGTCAAGTGTAAGCAACACCCTATGGGCCTTCTCGTTTGTGAGCCTTGACAATGCGCCTGTGTAGGCGTCTAACTTATATCGTTACGAGGAGGGATAAATTTGGTTAAACGAAAACTGAACCTCACCTTGCCTGAGGATCTCTGGGCTAAGCTACACAGCCGTGTCCCCAAGCGCAAGATTAGCCAGTATGTATCGGAGGCAACCGCCGCCCGCCTGGCCGAAGAAGAGCGGATTGCACTCAGAGAATACATCAGAGAACAATATGCGGCGCGTGCGACGCAAGATCGAGTGCTTGCTGAAGAGTTCTTTGCTTCTGAGCAATAGAGTACTGGCCAGATCGAGGCCTAATGGAGAATGACTTGCCAAAATACAGGCGAGAAGACATCTGGCTAGCTAGCCTGGATCCCGTTGTAGGCTCAGAACACGGTAAGACTAGGCCCGTGGTAGTCATTCAAAATGATGTGGCCAATCAATATAGTCCGGTGGTCATCGTAGCAGCCATATCAACTGCTGTAGGTCCTAAAAATATCCTACAGAGGTAAAGGTACATGCCCCGGAAGGTAAACTAAAGAAGAATTCCGTCATTCTGCTAAATCAGATACGCACAATCGACAACCAGCGCCTGGTGAAGCAATGGGGAGAGGTTAGCCAGCACACGATGACAAAGGTCAATGAAGCTCTCAAGATCAGTCTAGGTTTGGTACCCTTGTAAATAGACGATAAATCAACTTCTTCCGCAGGGCTGAGCGGGCAAGTCTTGGTTCTTTTACTAGCCGATGTGATAGCTTCAAGATCGGCTGAGTCAAGTATGCTTCCAAATTTGTAGAGTAGTTGCGAGCTGATAGTAGTAGCCGGTTAGTATATGTGTGTAAAGGGCGCTGGGTTTCCTTAGGGTTGGATCGAGTACTATCTGCCTTTAACGTCTACGGTTACCTCGTTTTCGTCGACAGAGCAGCGCTCGGTGTTTGGTCTATCCGTTTGCTTGTTGGTTTACATGTGATTCCGGAAGTGGGGGTCAAACCTTGTTTCTTGCAGCATAATACAAGGTTTGACCCCCACCACTCTAACTAGATTGAAGACAGACGCCTGGTTCAGTATCCTACGCTTCCCCTGCACAACCTTTGTGCTGATACCGGTGGTAACGCAATGGTTGTTGAGGCAGGGAACTCGGCGAATGTGATAACCAAGATCAACAGGCCTTTCCTTGTAATGACAAACTTTCATAACGGGGATTTTCAGGAGACGAAGCTCAGCGACATCCGCGGAAATGGTGCCAAGCGTTATCAAATAGCTTGCGCCTACATCGACAAGCACCTCGAGGATTTCTACATGGATCATGCTTTTGGAGGTGCTCCGGCTGACAGCGCAGACCTCGGGCGATTTCAAAACCCGTTACTCTCTCGTTCTTGATCCTATAGCCAGGGAGGTCTACATAGCAGTCGAACGCGATTACGATCATATCTGGAAGGCATCACTCGATAGTAAAACGATCGAGACATTTGCTGGCTTCTCCAAGCGCAAGATCCTCCCGCTGGATGATGAGGGGGTAGTTGGACCAATATTGCAGTCCTTTGCCGATGTGAATGAAAATCAAGCCTCGATACCATATTTTTTGATCCTCGGAGGTATCCTAGCAATTGCCGCTGCCGTTCTGCTACTGCGGTTACTATGATAGGCGTATGCTTTTAAGTGCGAGCCCGAGCGAAGTACTAGCTCGGCGTCTTATGCAGACGAAAACTACTTACCGCTTTGCCACTTCTTTAGAACCGCGCGCGTATCTGAAAGCCGGCGATCATACCCAATCAATCCTAGCAAGTTGGCCTGAACTGTGTGGATAATGTCGTCAGCAGTGGTTTTCCTTGCTTCTGCAACTCCTTTAACGACATCCTTCACCAATGTCGGCATGCCAGGCTCACCGATAAATCCTTTCGGCCCACCGGGGTTATCTGTTTCGGTTAGAAGCTTGTTTGATGGTATTTCTCGCGCGATGGTTCGTATGTGTTCTGAGTAAAGCACTTCAACTCCCACCGTGAAATACACCCCTCTATCCACCATTTCCCTAAATACGTCCAAAGGTCCCGAATACCAGTGTACTATCACCCGCGAAATGTCGTATTCATCCAACAAATCGAGTACTTCCCGTTCAGCCCCTTTAGTATGCAGACTAGCGATCTTGTCCTGCTTCCTGGCTGCATCGAGAAAAAACTCAAGCACCTTCTTTTGGGCTGGATAGGTGGAAGCGTCTTGCACAAAGTAGTGATCCAGTCCAATTTCACCAATCATCAGACACTGCTTGGTAGCATCACTCAGCTTATCCAACCGGTCAACGTATTCAGGGGCATTCCAGGGATGCACACCAAGAGCGGGTAAGACCAAATCACACCTGTTGCTTATCTCCAGGTTTCGCTCATAGGATGGAAGATCCATTGAATTGCTGATAGTCAAGATCCTGTTTTGGGTGATCTCGGCTAGTGAAGATTCCAATGCATGCTTATCTACAAGCTCATATCTGTCTACGTGCGAATGGGCATCGATAAACATCTTTTATCCTAGATACAGACTCGTACTTGTTCGACGCAATAATACCCTGCAGGCAGTCAACCGCGCACCGCCAATCGGCCGATCGGCTTCAGACAGCGCATACGCCATTCAGCTGTCCAATACAGCTCGGGCAGCAGCGCATCGGGGACAAAGGCAGAGTACCCTTCCGTTGCTTGCATGTACTGACCGGGTTGTGACATCTACCCTACCTCACAACAGTATGATCATTTCTCATAATATCGCTCCTAACACGGTTGTTCAATTAGCGTGAGCTGTTTCACGGGACATTACTATGAGCGAAGACTGCCTTGTTCAATCGTAAACTTGCCCGCATGTATAGTTCGTAAACATGACTTTAGGCGCTATGAGCGATTGTGGCAACATTCGATCTTAATAGACAAGCTCAATCCTTCTGTTTCATGGGGTCCATCTACACGAATTTCAATCTTAGAAGCATCAGGGGCTTAACGAAATGCCTGCCGCGCAGGCTTACATTTACGCGCTTCTTACAAAAACTGCATATCTCACGAACTGCAAAATGAGGTATGCGTCCCCCGATTAATT
>JAGYNL010000021.1 GCA_018399865.1 Candidatus Bipolaricaulota bacterium
CCGTATCGGCCAGTTACTAGCCCGAAAGGCGACAGCTCTTGGAATGAAAGCGATCGCCTATGACAAATTCGTAGACAAAAGTCCGATTCCAGAAATCGTTAAGATGGTCCCATTTGACGAACTCCTAGCAACAAGCGATTTCATCTCTTTACATATCCCACTAGACCCAAAGCTAGGCCCCACAATCGGAGAAGAAGAAATCAGGAAGATGAAAGACGGGGTACGGCTAATAAACTGCGCTCGGGGTGGTGTTATCGATGAGGACGCGCTCGCTGCTAGTTTGGCAAGTGGGAAAGTCGGCGGAGCGGCGCTAGATGTGTTCATGGTGGAACCACCATCGTCTGACAACCCGTTGTTTAGCCAGGACAATGTTTCATTCACCCCGCACATCGGTGCATCAACAGCAGAAGGGCAGTCGCGCGTCGGAGCCGAAGCAGCGGCAACCGTCATCGAATTTGCCAAGAAATCTTAGGAGGAAAGATGGCGCACATTATCCCATTTCGCGGTCTACGTTACTCTACCTCACGTGCAGGCAAAACCAGCGAACTCGTAACTCAGCCTTACGACCGTATTGGTGAAGCAGAGCAATCCAAATACTATCAGCGCCACCCTTACAACATCGTGCGCATTATCAAGGGCAAGCCGCAGCCAGATGATAACGGAGAAAACGTATACACGCGCGCAGCTTCATACCTCAACCAATGGATTGATGAGGGGATTCTAGTGCGAGACGAGACGCCGTCGTTGTATGTATACCATCAAGAATACAGCTTTGGCGGAGAGCGTCTCACGCGCAAAGGGTTCATCGCCTTAGGCAAGCTAGAACCAGAGAGGGTTCACGCTCATGAAAACACGCTCAAAGGCCCAAAGGAAGATCGTCTCCGTTTATTGCGCGCTACTGAGGCAAACTTCGGTCACATCTTTATGCTCTATTCCGACCCGCAGAGGACCGCTGACATGGCCCTCAAGCAGGCAACTGCGAGTATTCCTCCAACAATCACTGCTGTGGACGATTTTGAAAACAACCACTATGTATGGAAGATTGATGATCCCAAAGTGATTTCTTCTGTTAGCCAAGCTCTAAAGGACAAGGACCTGTACATCGCTGATGGGCACCATCGATATGAGACAGCGGTCAACTTCATGCACGAGTGCGAACACAAAGGCTGGCGCACTGCTGCGCCGGAGTCTTTTGACGTACGCATGATGACGCTGTTCAACATTGACGAGCCAGGTATGACAATCCGCCCGATTCACAGGCTGATACACGCCCTTCCCAGTTACGAGCCGCAGGCTTTTCTAAAGCGAGCGGAGGAACACTTCGATATCAAACGACATTCTTCCCTATCTCAGATGGATCAAGAAGTTAACAATCAGAGACAGCGCCACTCATTTGGCTTCTACAGCGGTGACGTCTATGCGTCCCTGACCCTGAAAGATGAAAGCATAATGGACAAATTGATAACAGGTAACTGGTCGCCCGAGTGGAAACGACTAGATGTATCTATTCTTCATACCCTAGTACTTGAACGGCTGCTTGGTATAAACGCACAGGCACTGGAAGAGCAGAGGAACATAACCTATGCCCATGATCCCAAAGAAGCTGTAACTGCAGTGGACAGTGGAGCAGAGCAGATCTTCTTCCTTCTTAACCCAACAAGTCCATCTGAGGTAAGAAAAGTAGCCGATCACGGGGAGAAGATGCCACAGAAATCGACTGACTTCTATCCCAAGCTGCTCACCGGTCTAGTTCTTTCCAAGATGGAAATCGATAAGGGCTAAAATTACTGTTTAAGACATTGCCTTTCGGCTTTTTGCTTTGCCAAGCGGATGTCAGACATCGAAAGTAATACCCCTGGGATCCCAAGTATCGCCCTGTTGAATCTTTATTGTCTTTAAAGAAGCACATGCGACCTGACTGATATGGTAATTCCCTGCATCCAAAGAATCCGCCAAGTTCAATTCAGTCTAGTCCGCGAGAAACAACGCCTTACCTCAAGGATTTCTTCGTGGCGAGATCCTAAGAATGAAGGCATGCCCCACTGAGTTAACCCATTGTTGAATCTGTAAAAAAATCTCAGTAACCTACTGTTATCAGCTTTTTTTAGAGAGGCCCATGAACAGCTTACAAAGCCTACGAGTCGAGTCGCTACGATTGATGCTGCGTGACCAACTGGCAATCGAACGAACGGTTCTTGCTAACGAAAGAACAGCGCTTGCCTACTTCCGTACAACGATGGCACTTTTGGGCGCAGGGGGAACGGTGCTACGATTCTTCTGGAATAGGCCCGCACTCTCTGTATTGGGCGTGCTGTTGGCCTTAGCCGGGCTAGCAATTGGCGGTTTTGGGATCCGACGTTACCGCAGTGTTAATGAACATATAAGATCAGCCTCCCAAAACACGGCCGATCCCAATTCGACCCAAACAACCTGACGATTAAGTCCAATTAAGCTACACGTCACGAGTATCCAGGGCTCACCGTTTGGCAATCCCTGCCGCAATAGGCTTTCAGCAGATCTTGTCTATGCATAATGTTCGCAAGACTCATCGAAAAACGCCGGGTAAGGTTTTGCAGGAGGCGCTGCTACTTTTCCATACCTGTATGTACTGAAGATGCAATCAGTTGCGCTGTTTTCCTGCTTCTTAGTGAACGATTATTATCTACCCGCAGATTTATCAACAGGAGATCCCAAAATGAGCATCTGACCCCTCGAGCAAACGCAATACGGGTTGACCAGGAAG
>JAGYNL010000022.1 GCA_018399865.1 Candidatus Bipolaricaulota bacterium
ACCAGCCTCAATGTGTCTTAAGATATACTTTCCAGCTTGCCGCAAGGCATCGGCCCAGTCCTCTGGTGCGCTATCCTCACAAAGCCGCAAGTATTCCCAAGCAGCAAGGATGAATAGATGGCTTGTCTCTACAGCGTTGTAGTGAGAGAGATAGCCATCACGCTCCACACGATTCCACTCATGCAGTACTCTGCCTGGTTCTTCCCCAGTAAGTGAGTCGGGTTTACGCCCTATTGTTGTCGCGCAGAACCCAATTGTATCTCGCAGTAACGCAGGATCGCGTAGCATGAGACACGTAATAAGTAAATCCCTTGGGAATAAGCCAAACCATGGCTTGCCATTCCTCATTCCCGCGTTGAACAGAAAAAAGGATCTACCATTAACATCAATTTTGACGCGAAGCTGTTCCAGCACCGGATGTGCCTTTGCACGCAGAGAGCTTATGTTGTCAAGTGCTTGCTCAATCTCTTTTGTCATCCCTTGACGGATCCTGCCAAGATCCCGCGCACAAAGTACCTTTGCAATGAGAAGAAAACGACAAGTGGTAGTGCCATAGAGACAAACGCCGCCGCTGTCAGCACCTCCCATTGCTGGCCGCGCGATCCCACAAGGTTTGCCACCCTTAGTGTTACTGGCCCGACATTGGGTGATCCTCCTAAGTAGATCAATGCAACCAGAAGATCGTTCCATACCCAAAGAAACTGGAAGATCGCCACGGAGGCAATAGCTGGAACCGATAATGGAATAACTATCCGGAAGAACGTTTTCATTGACGATGCGCCGTCAATCGCTGCAGAATCGAACAGGTCTTTCGGGAGGCCGGCGATGAACCCGTGGAGCAGATAGACCATCAAAGGCATTCCATACCCGGCGTGGGCAAGCCAAATAGCGGGGAATGTACCTGCAATGCGGATGTTGGCAAAGATGGAAAGAATCGGGATGAACGTCATCTGCAGCGGCACAACCATCAGTCCGACCACAATCATGAACATCAGGTTCCTGCCCCGAAATTCCATCCAAGCAAACGCGTAGGCAGCAAATCCCGCAAATAAGATAGGTAATAGGGTGGCTGGAACTGTTATCATCAGGCTGTTTATGAACGCTCGCCCCATTCCCTCCTCAAATATCACCGATTTATAATTCTGTAGCGTGTACTGAGTGAAATTGAACGGATGGGCAAGTACCGTCCACCACCCCGTATCACCGACATCTTGAGGGGAGCGAAAAGAGGTTACCAGAAGCCCAACCGTGGGCAACATCCACACCAAAGCCAGCCCGATCAGAAGCAAATGAAGGGGGCTACGGGTTAAGGCTCGTGTTACGCCCTTCATCTTATTGCCTCCTGTTGCCTAAATCTGCGGATATTTATGATCATCATTGGGATAATCAAGATAAGTAGGATTACAGCAATTGTAGCAGCACGCCCGTAGTTCATGAAGGAGAATTGTTCCTTGTACATGCGGTTTGCTAGCACCTCAGTTGAGAAGTTCCCGTTGGTCATGACGTACACTATATCGAAGATCTTGAGGACAAAGACAACCATTGTTGTGGTCACAACCGCAATAGTTGGCTTCAGAAGGGGCAAGATCACCCGCCTAAATATTTGCCATTCATTGGCTCCGTCGATACGAGCCGCTTCCATAAGCTGTCTGGGAATGTTCTTGTAGGCAGCAGATAGTATAACCATGCAAAACCCTGTCCACATCCAAATACCAACAATGATCAGGCAGAAGTTGTTGACCCACGGACGCGCTACAAGCCAACCAATTGGCTCTCCCCCCAGCCCAACAACTATGGCGTTCAAAAGACCTATTTGGGAAGCGCTCGCCGGACGATATGCGTACACGAATTTCCATATTGTCCCAGCGCCGACCATGGAAATCGCCATGGGAATAAAAACCATAGACTTGATGATGCGCTCATACTTGACTCTATCCAGAAGAACAGCAAATAGCAGCCCAAAGGACACGGTGAACAAGGTAAAGACAACCACCCAAATAGCATTATTTCGAAAGGCTGTCAGCATCGTGCTTCTGGTAAACGCATACAGGTAATTCTGTAAACCAATGAATGTTTCCCCAGTCCTATTGTAGAAGGAAAGCCTTATAGTGTCTATTGATGGATACACTAAAAAGAAAATTAGCAATAACAGAGTTGGGGCAGAGTAGGCCCAGGGCACCCACCGTTTAGTTCTCAATACAACTCCTCTTTCAAGAACTTGAGGTCAAGGCCGCCCAAAAACGGCCTTGACCTCGCCTCTATCTATTTGCTATTCTCCATACGCTTCTTGAGCGCTTTCTTCTATTGCCTCCAGAACAGTGTCTAGAGGAATGCCGCTAATGTAATCCAGAACACCGGTCCAGAACGTACCAGAACCCACAGCCGCGGGCATCAAATCTGAGCCGTCAAACCTGAATGTTTCCGCCTCTGCAAGCATGCCGGCAGCTCGTGCGGTTATCGGGTCCGGATAGACGGAAGGATCAACATTTACATTGATTCCCAGCTTACCGAGCGTTCCACACCAGATCTCCTGTGCCTGGGCGGAGGCAAGGTAGTCCGCTAGCGCCTTGGACTCAGGCGTGTCGTTGAACACGCCAATCAGGTCACCAGATCCCAGCAACGGATTTCCAAACACCGGCGAAATTGTCGGGAAGGTGAACACATCGTAGTCTTCAACCGGCACAAGGTCGGGACCTGAACCCAGGATGAAGCTTTGGATGAACGTCGCTTGACGATGTAGATATGCGCCTGGCGGATCGTCAAACAGCATTGCCGGCGAATCTCCAAAATTGATCGTAAGCGCTCCCACAGCTCCTCCATAGACGAAACCTTCGCGATTTACTATTTTGCCAAAGTACTCCCATGCTTTTTTCACAGCAGGATGGGTCCACGGTATCTCGTGATTCACCCATTGATCGTAAAGATCAGGCCCGGCTGTTCGAAGCATGATATCTTCTATCCAGTCCGTCCCTGGCCAGCCGCTTGCTGCACCCGACTCTAGCCCGATTGCCCACGGGGTACCTCCATCAGCAACGATCTGCTCGCCGAGAGCAATCAAGGTTGGCCAGCTCGTTGGAACCTCGTATCCATTAGCAGCAAACGCCTTTGGGTTGTACCAGACTAGGCTCTTCAGGTCTGCACCAATGAATACACCGTAAACGTGCCCCTCCGCTGTTCCCAAATCGACAAACGCGGCTGGATGG
>JAGYNL010000023.1 GCA_018399865.1 Candidatus Bipolaricaulota bacterium
GATGGGCGAAGTCCACGAGGGTGACACCGAAATGGACTGGATGGCTCAGGAGCGGGAACGAGGGATCACTATAACCTCAGCTGCCACTACTTGTTTTTGGCTGGATCATAGGATTGATATCATAGACACGCCAGGGCACGTTGACTTCACTGCGGAAGTTGAACGTGCCCTTCGTGTTTTGGATGGTGGGATTGTAATCTTTTCGGGTGTAGAAATGGTTGAATCCCAATCAGAAGCAGTCTGGCGGCAAGCTGACCGATACAAGATTCCCCGCATAGCATTTGTAAATAAACTTGACCGTGTGGAGTCCAGTTATTCGCAAACCGTAGAGATGATAGAGGATCGCCTGGGCGCGGTTGCTGTTCCATTACAGATTCCTTATCGAGATGAGAATCGAGAGCTGTGCGGGATGATTGACCTGCTATCACGCCGGATGATAGTTTGGGATGCTGATAGTAAGGGCGAGAGATATGAGTATCATTCTATACCTGAAGGGATTGAAGCAGATGTAGAATACTTCCGCGAGTGGATGCTTGAACGTGTAGCTGATGTTGACGATCACGTGATGGAAGAGTACTTAACCAACGGTGATGTTAAAGCGAATTCCTTTCACGCGGCACTGCGAGAGGCATGCATCAAAAAAGGTTACGTACCTGTACTTGGCGGATCTGCATTCCACAATCAAGGAGTCCAGCCTCTCCTGGATGCTGTAGTACGCTATCTGCCGTCTCCCCGCGATGTTCCTCCTGTTCGGGACATTGAAACAGGAGAAATGAGGAAAGCATCAGTAGAAGAGCCCTTTTCTGCTTTGGCGTTTAAAGTAGTTATCGACCAGTATGCCGGGCGATTGGCATTTGTAAGAGTTTACTCGGGCAGCGTGAAGCTTGGCGGACATGTCTTTAATCGCTCTACGGGAAAGGGAATGCGAATTACGAAAATATACCGTATGCATGCAAATCAGCGAGCGCCACTTTCGGTGATGGAGGCTGGAGATATAGTTGCCGTAGTAGGTTCAACGCTGATATCAACTGGGGATACGCTTTGTGATAAGACGGATCCTGTCTTATTAGAGAAGATTACATTTCCTGAACCGGTAGTATTCATTGCCATAGAACCGCGTACCGAAGCCGAGCAAAAAGAACTGATTGAGGGCCTTGAGAAACTAGCTGTTGAGGACCCAACTTTTCATGTCAAGCTGGATGAGACCACCAACCAGACCGTGATTGCTGGAATGGGTGAGCTTCATCTTGATGTACTTATGCGTAGACTGAGAGAGGAAATGGGCGTGATCGCTCATGTGGGAGAGCCTCAGGTAGCTTACCATGAGACGCTTAGAGGACCAGTTAAGGTTAAAGCGACATTCAATCAGCAAATTGGAGGACGCGGTCATTACGCCAAAGTATTTATGGAGTTGTCCCCTCTTGGTCGAGGAAAGGGCATGCTGTTCAGTGATACTGCTGGGGATAATGATATTCCACGTCAATTCCGCCCTGCTATAGAAAGCGGGGTGATGGAAACGTTGACAAACGGCCCCCTGGCCGGTTATCCTTTGGTTGATATTGGAGCTGCCTTAATTGGTGGGTCTTATCATCCTGTGGATTCGTCTGAGATTGCCTTTCGAGCAGCGGCTTCTGCTGCTATCCATGAGGCTTATAGTGTGGGGACTTTTGACCTTCTTGAGCCGATCATGGAAGGTGAGATTGTTACC
>JAGYNL010000024.1 GCA_018399865.1 Candidatus Bipolaricaulota bacterium
ATGATTGAACAGGCAATGGCCAAGGAGGCGATCTAGATGATGGACATACAGATCGCCATCACTGGAGCTGCTGGACAAGGAATCCAAACGGTTGGTGATATCTTATCCCATAGCATCCTTTCTGCTGGATACCCAGTTATAACTACTAAGGAGTACGAGTCCCGGATACGGGGTGGGTACAATAGTTACCAGATCCGCATCGGCGATGAGCCTCCGACTGCCCTGCGCGAGAAGAGCGATGTTCTCCTTGCGCTGAGCAAAGCTGCCAAAAATCACTACTCAAGACTTCTAAGTTCTGAGGGAACCGTAGTTGATCTTCCATTTTCTGACGTCGCAGAGGAAACTGGAGGCTCGAAACTGTACGCTAACTCCGTGGCTGCAGGCTCACTAGTTTCTACACTTGGTATGAAGCTGTTCCTTCTGGAAACCGTTCTTTCAAACATGTTCGCTGACAAAGGAGAGCAAGTGGTTCAGGGAAACATCGATGCAGCTAGAGCCGGTTATTCCGCAGTTTCTGCTTTGTACTCCTTGGATGCAAGGGATGATAGATACTTCCTTATATCGGCAAACGACGCAATTACACTTGCTGCAGCCTACTCTGGTTGTCGGTTCATATCCGCCTACCCTATGTCACCATCAACTGGAATCATCACTAGGTTTGCAGCCGATGAGGGACTAGGGGTGTTTGCTGAGCAAGCTGAGGATGAGATTGCTGCCATCAACATGGCAATTGGAGCAAGCTATGCTGGGGCCAGGGCGATGACCGCGACATCAGGGGGTGGTTTTGCTCTTATGGGCGAAGCGATTTCTCTTGCTGGAATGACCGAGACACCAATAGTGATTATTCTTGCCCAGCGACCTGGGCCGGCCACTGGGCTTCCCACCCGTACCGCGCAGGAGGACCTGTTGTTCTCGATTCACACTGGGCATGGGGAGTTTCCTAAGGCAGTGCTGGCGCCGGCTGATCCGTACCAAGCTTTTGAACAAACGATAAAGGCCTTCTATCTTGCGGACCGTTATCAGTGCCCGGTGATTATCCTGACCGATCAATTCCTTTCTGATACCTATTTCTCCTATTCTGCGTTTGATCTTCCACAGCTAGTAGATATGAGCAGTTTTGCTGATCTCAGATCAATAAAAGACTATCGCCGCTATCAGTTCAGCACAGATGGGATTTCGCCTCGTCTTTACCCAGGACAATCAAAGCATCTGGTATGCGTAGATAGCGATGAGCACGACGAACTTGGCCATATCACCGAGAACCTAGACGACATGCACCCACGGATGGTGGAAAAGAGGATGTCGAAACTTGCGGGGCTTAAAAAGGAGATCGGTGTTCCTCAAGAATACCGCATATCAGAAGCAAAGACGGTGCTTGTTGGCTGGGGGTCGACCCGCGGAGTGATTCGTGAGGTAGTAGACCGGCTTCGGGATCGCGGAGAGGCTATGGGGGCCATTCACTTTTCCGAGCTCTGGCCTTTGCCTAAATACAGCTTTCCAAAAGGACCCAAGTACGTAACAGTTGAAGGAAACGCTATTGGGCAGCTTGCTCATCTTTTAGGCATGGAATACGAAATCATGATAAAAGCAATCGTCAGTCGGACAGACGGCCTGCCGATAACAGCAGATTGGCTTGAAGGGAGGATAGATGCTTGAGACCAGGCTTTATCGATCCGAAGTTGAGAACCAGTGGTGCCCAGGCTGTTCGAACTTTGCCATTTTAACTGCCTTAAAGAATGCTCTTGCTGAACTTGAGCGAGCTCCGCACCAGGTGTGCTTGGTGTCAGGAATTGGTCAAGCAGCTAAGCTTCCGCATTACATTTTGGCGAACTTCTTCAATGGTTTGCATGGAAGGGCAATTCCAGCTGCAACTGGGATCGCAGTTGCCAACCCCAGGCTTACTACGGTTGTTACCACTGGTGATGGAGACTTTTACGGGGAAGGAGGGAATCACTTCCTTCATGCCCTTCGTAGAAACCCAAATATAACGGTTATAATACATGATAACCGCATATACGCCCTCACCAAGGGACAGGCCTCGCCGACCACGCCAATCGGAACACGTACTCGACTTCAATTCTCCGGCGTGAAGGTGGGTCCAATTCAGGGTTTGGCTACAGCAATTGTTCATCGAGCGCCATTTGTTGCACGTGGTTTTGCAGGGGATGTAGAGACTCTGACTGATTTGATTGTTCAAGCTATAAGCACGAAAGGCTTCTCTCTTGTGGAGGTAATCCAACCGTGCATTACCTGGGGGGAGCATGGCAAGAAATGGAAGACGTGGTGGGAAAAGAGGCTTACTCCACTTCCTTCGGGATATGATCCGCATGATCAAATAGCAGCACTAAAGAAAGCTCTTGTGTCAGATTACCCGCTTGATACCGGGGTAATCTACAAGGGGCCAGTACGTGAGGTGTTCGGGTCGGGTTACCATGAGAAGTTGAGCCAAAGGCCTTTGGCCGAGCTTGCCTGGCTTGGAAAAGAAGAAGTGATAAAGCGTCTTGCAAAAATGCGCTGGGAAGGAAAGGAGATATAGCTTGTCGCTTTACATAACTACAATACCCAACATGGGAACAGAACAAGAATTAGGAGGAGCATTTTGAGGCCAATGACCGAAGAGAACTTAAGGCAAGCCTTCTGCGGAGAATCGCAGGCTCATATGCGCTATCTTATTTTCGCTGATCAAGCGGAGAAGGAAGGTAAAGTGAACCTGGCCAGGTTATTTCAGGCTATTGCCTACGCAGAACAGGTCCACGCTACCCACCATTACCGAGAGCTGGGAGAGATCAAGGACTCACCGGGCAACCTGGACACCTGCATAGAAGGGGAGACCTACGAGGTTGAGGAAATGTACCCAGCCTATAAGAAGATTGCTGAACTGCAAGGAGAAGAAGGAGCGGTGCGCAGTACCCACTATGCGCTTGAAGCAGAAAAAATCCACGCCGATATGTACAAGAAGGCTAGGAAAAACGCAGAGGAGGGAAAGGATGTAGTAATCGCAAGTGTATACATTTGCCCAGTATGTGGCTACACTGTAGAGAAAGATACTCCGGAGAAGTGCCCTATCTGTGGCGCTCCGGAGAGAATGTTCAAGAAATTCTAGAGGAGGTTTGATATGGGAACGCAAGGACGAGCGATTGTCGGAATGGATGTTGATGAGCTGTTGACGCTTCTAAACAAAGCGTTTGGGGACGAATGGCTGGCCTATTATCAGTATTGGGTTGGCGCAGTGATTGTAAAGGGGCCTATGAAGGAGGCAGCGATCGCTGAGCTTACAGAGCATGCTGCAGATGAACAGCGGCACGCGCAGATGCTAGCAGATCGAATAGTCCAGCTTGGTGGAACGCCAATCACCGATCCTAGTGACTGGGACAGGTTAGCTAACTGCAAGTACATCAACCCAGCCAATCCAAATGTAAAGGTGATTATTCAGCAGGGTGTAGAGGGAGAGCAGTGTGCGATTAAGGTTTATACACACTTGCTAGAGGTGACAAAGGATACCGATCCTATCACCTATCAGATGGTTCTTTCTATTCTACAAGACGAGGTAGAGCACGAAGAGGATTTCCAGGCGCTTCTGGAAGACTTAGAGGAGGTAGGGAAAGGGAGGTAGATATGAAACTAGGTGATCTGATAAAGACCGAAGCGCAGGAAGGAAAGGAGAAGCACGTTCCAGTTATTGAGGTATCAGACTGCCCTGACTGTGGAGGAAAAGTTGTCAAGATCACAGTAGGAAAGGAAGTACCTCATCCAAATACTGTCGAACACCACATAAAATGGATCCAGCTGTTTGGAGTTAAGTCCGGGCTTGCGGTACACATAGCCACATTTGACCTTGGTCCAACTTATGGTCAGCCGATAGTAACAGCGCATGTTAATACAGAGGGATTGTCTGGATTGGTGGCTATCGAGTACTGCAATATCCATGGATTGTGGGAAAGTTCGACCAAGCTATAGAAGAGACAGATGCGACATGAACCGTGCAATGACGGTCGTGCAATACATGTGGCAACCGAAGGGTGTCCGTCGTTTTAAGACGGGCACCCGTTTTCTTTTGTAATAGGAGGTTAGCTTGCTATTCGAAAAGATTCCTGAATTTACACTCTTGTCACAGAATGAGAAAGAAGCTAACATCAATAGCTTCTGTGGGCATTATCTGGTTCTCTACTTCTTCCCCAAGGCAAACACCTCCGGTTGCACGCGCGAAGCTCAAGACTTCACAGCTTTGCTGCCCAGATTTCATGATCTGGATGCAGAGGTTATCGGTGTGTCTCCAGATAAGCCTCAAGTACAGGCAGACTTCATAAAACACACGAGGATTAAGGTAACTATGCTTGCAGATACTGATAAGACCATGGCTCGCGAGTTTGGGGCAATCAAAGAGGATGGAAAGATCCTGCGCTCCACATTCCTTATTGATCGCGCGGGGGTTGTACGTGCGCAGTGGAAGAATGTGAAGGTTGAATGCCACGCCACGGAGGTGTTAGAAAAGCTATCTGCTTTATACAAAGCCGACAGTAAGGTTAATCCTCTTATTGTTTGCAGGCGTGCTAAACGCGGGTTAAGTGATGCTTCAGTTAGCCATGATAGAATAAAAACCTTGTTGCAGGCAGCTCATTTAGCGCCATCTTGCTTCAACAGCCAGCCTTGGCGCTTTGTCCCTATTGAAGACAAACAGACGCTTGATGCAGTTAAGAAAGCAATGCCAGGGGGAAACTACTGGACGCAGCCTGCTCCAGC
>JAGYNL010000025.1 GCA_018399865.1 Candidatus Bipolaricaulota bacterium
GATCAAATAGCTCTTCTGGAAATTCCTCATCGGTAAGCTCGGTTATATCTAGCCTGGTGACATTTCCCTCTAAGAACAGGTTTTCTATCCTCTGTAATTTTGCATAAACGTCCTCTCCGTTTGTGGCATATTCCTCGAAGAATACATCATAGAAGGGAAGGCCGCTCAACGCATACAAAGTCATCTTTACAGGGATCAGAGCAGCCAGATCAGCAACCACAGTGATGCCCTGAAAAGCCACCGAGAAATCAAGAGCCTCTAGGTCAACTTCTATGCCTTGAGTTTCGTTATCCAAGATGATCTCGCGTCGCTCGACAATCTCATAGTTACCCAAAAATTCTATGCCGCTTGTTTGAGCAACCGCAGCATCACCAAATAGGTTAGAATTAGCGCTAGTCTTAATAGGAAAATCTAAATCAGGCCCCACAAAATAGGTTGCTTCGGGAGTAGATAAATAAACCTGGCCTACCAGCTCCTCTGGAAAGAGGAATTCAATTCTGGCGTAATTTTCACCATTAATAGTCTTAAAGCGCAATCTGGTAATAGCTTCTTTCGTTTCTTCTGGAGTTTCCGCAACTATCGAAGCAGTGATACCTGTTGTACTATCATTAAATAATCGTACCTCATCCAGTGCTCGCAGCAGTTGTTCATCGGTTAGTTGCGTTTGTGCTATCCCAATAACAGATGTTGTTAATAGCAAGGACAACCCAATATATGTCAGAAGTCGTCTCATAATTCCTCCTTTAAATATCTATATACTGTGCAATGCCTCAACAATGCGCAATCGAGCTGTCTTTGCTGCAGGATAAAGGGCGCTCAGAAATGTAGAAATAACTGCAGCCACAAGGGGAATCAACAGGGCATCAGCCGTTATGGCTAAACGCAACGGTTCAGGTATAGCTGCGCCAGGAGGAGTCCAGGTGATACCAAAGGCATTAAATAAGATTGCTATCACTGTTCCTATAACGATTCCTACTATTCCACCAAGTACGCCCAGCATGACACCCTCTAAGAGGAAGTAGCTAAAAACCTTACTCCTTGGCGTACCAAATGCTCGGATAGTCCCCACCTCACGGGTTCGTTCAAGAAAAGACATAGTCAATACTTCCAAGACGCTGAAGAACACGAGCACAAATACGGCAATTGTCCCGAGGCCGGAAAAGGCTGAGTAGAACGTGCTTATAGACTCATAAGTTGAGTTCAGCTCCTGCCAAGGGCGTGCCTCCAGGAGAATGTCTGCCTGGTCAAGTGTTTGCTGTAAACCAGCGGCAAACTCAACGGATTGATCAACATCATCTAGGCCTATCAGGATTCTTTCTACCCCGTCTGTGCCCAACAAACGCTGAACAAACGGCAAAGGTACAAGCCCCAGTCTTTCTTCCACAGTCTGTGAGCTGTATCTGAGTAGTCCGACTACTTCAACGGTAGCAGCATTGAAGTTGCCCGATATAGTGCCGGTAGCGATATTTATGCTATCCCCCGGAGCCACATTCAGCTTCTCGGCCAAAGAACGACCAAGAATTATCTCTCGGGATGCATCCTCAGCAAGTGGTTTGCCTTCTATAATAAGACAAGTATAATCGTTCACACAATTACAAGGGATAAATCCCCGACCCACAAGAAGAGTACTGCCACTTTCATCTCCTATAAGTCCCCCGAAGTTCAGTTGCCATGTAACCCCAGTTACTCCTGGGTCGACCTTAACCGTGTTATATACCCAATCGAGGGTCTCAGGGTCAATCAATGTCTCTTCCCCAGAGCCAGTGCTATCGAAAAGACTTGGTCTAGCCACTTGCACAGCACCGTACTCACAGGCCAAGGATTTCTTCGTAGAATCAAGTGCTTGATTAATGAATAAGAGGATAAAAAGCAAAATGGCAACGCCAATAACGATCACAGTAAGGCTAAACGCAGTGCGCCTGCCGTTTCTAAACAGGTTCCGTATGGCTATCTTTAGATCCATTTCTTACTCCTAGTTTGCACGTAGCGCATCTGCCACCTGTAAGCGCGCAGATCTAACTGAAGGAAACACCGAAGAAAGAAGCGTCGCCATGATTCCGATGAGAAAAGGAAGCCATGCTGTGCCCAAGGTTAAACGAACCGCTAGAGCAATGGGCTCAACCGTTCCAGGCGGCCGCCACTCTATTCCTATAGAATTGAATACGTACCCGAGAACAAGACCTAGTAGTACGCCGCACAAGCTTCCCATCAATGCCAACCAGAGGCTTTCAAAAAAGAACAGCCTGAAAACCTCATGCCTCTTTGTGCCAAGGGCGCGGATGGTCGCAATCTCACGTGTTCGTTCCAGAAAAGACATGGTAAGCACCTGTAGGATAATGAAGAACACCAATACAGAGATAGCTAGAGATACAACACCGAATAAAGCGCTGAAATATCCAGCAAGTTGCTCATAGAAGGGAGAAAGCTTATCCCAGGTCTTCACCTCTAGGCTAGGAATTCGTTTATCCAGAGTAGCCTGTATTCTCCTACTAACTGCACCTGCTGAGTTTAGATCGTCAAGCATTACCACTAAGGTGTCTATGCCTCGGGTGTTAAGGAGCGCTTCTCCATAGCTGAGGGGTATGAATAACTGTAGGTTCTCTACTTGACCTGATGTAAACGCATAGATCCCCGCTATTTTCAAAGGGCCAGCATTGAAAGCCCCCTCCACTGTATTAAGGGTAAGCGTAACTACATCACCTGGTTTTAGTTGAAGCTCATCAGCTAGCGAGCGTCCGATGAGGGCTGCTGCTGTATCAGAAGGCTGCAATCCCCTGCCTTCAACCACTAACTTGTTGTAATCCAAGGTCTTATTTTCTGGAATAAGTGCCGTTGCTTGCACAACCTTGGTGGTCTGCCCTGAGGCAAGCAGCCCAGAGAAAGACAGTAAAGGGGAACTACTTATCACCGTGTCCTCTTCATCTAGAATCTCTTCTAACGCTGAAAGCGTTTTTTCATCCATTAAGTATTCGTAGTTTTCAGCGCTTTCGTCCCAGAAGCTGCTAGCAGCAACCTGCAAGGTGCCAAATTGCTGCACGGTGGTTTCTTGGATTGATATTTCTGAAGCGGAGAAGAATCCTGAAACAAAAAATGAGATAGCGGTACCTATACCAATAATAGAAACAGACAGAATCGTCCGCCGCCGGTTCCTCAGAAGACTACGCAGAGGCAGGCGCAGCCACATTTCCCTCTCCTTCCACAAGGACTCCATCACGTATGCTGACTTTACGCTTCGCGTATTCCGAGACTATTGGGTCATGCGTTACAACTATGAACGCTACGCAGTGCTCCTCATTGAGTCTGCGCAGTAGCTCCATCACCTGCTTACCTGTATCGCTATCCAAATTGGCTGTAGGTTCATCTGCAAGAACAATTTGGGACCGGGATACAAGTGCCCTGGCAATGGCTACGCGTTGCCTTTGCCCACCAGACAGTTTGTCTGGGTATCTATTGCTGTACTCGGTAAGCCCAACTTCCCTTAGTATGTCATCAACCCGCTTCTTCCTTTCCCTGCGGGAGAGGTCTCTTAGAAGCAGTGGATATTCAACATTCTCCGCCGCGGATAGAACCGGAATTAGATTGAAGGTCTGAAAAATAAGGCCAATGGTTTCCTTTCTAAGATCTGCAAGTTGCCCTTCGGTAAGGGAACTGGTTTGTTTATCTTCAATAAGAACCTCTCCCTGGCTAGGCCGGTCAATGCATGCAATAAGGTTAAGAAAAGTAGTCTTACCACTGCCCGACGGTCCATTGATGACTATGAAATCTCCTGGTGCTGCCTTAAAATCGACTCCTCGCAGCGCCTTCACCTCAGTGCTTCCCAGTTTGTAGAATTTTGTTAGATTGCGCGTTTCCACTGCCAGTACTGCTTTTTCACCACAAGGCCTTGAAAGCTCATTCATCAGCTAATTCCTCCATTAACAAACACCTCATTGTACAACTGTACATAGACATAGCCAATTGAAGACTGCTTGGCAAAGACAGGCCAAGGCGTACTTGCGGATAACTCGTTTTTCTGGGCACGCCGCAAGCCCTCTTTTGTAAAGCTTATTGTACTCTAACCATCTAATGAAGCAGAAAGTACAGCATCGGCATGGAGTGAAGCCGTGTCAAAAAGCGGAACTGGCGAATCAGCTTTGGTTATCAGAAGAGGTATCTCTGTACAACCAAGGATGATGCCCTGCGCTCCCCTAGCGATGAGAGAGCGAATCACGGAGACATAATAATCCCGTGCTTTCTGATTAACGATTCCCTTGGTGAGCTCTTCATAGATTACCCGGTGTATCTCCTCCCGCGCCTCACCATCTGGGATAAGTGTGTCTATCCCATTGTCTGCCAAGCGATCGCGGTAGAACT
>JAGYNL010000026.1 GCA_018399865.1 Candidatus Bipolaricaulota bacterium
CAACGTGGTAGATAAACTACGCACGCTACACCACACGCTACAACAGCAAAAGCCTCTGTTTATGTAGCGTTGGAGCTTGCCTGCCCTGTGAAATCGCTGCCTTTCATTTATTTCACTGGGGCCTCCAACGTTGTGTTTTATCTGGCGTGAATGCCGCAAAGGTCTGTCTGCACCCATAGGACGGGCGGGCGCAGAGACGTAGAGAAAAGCAGGGAAGCTGTAATTAGTAACTAAGTGATGCGTAATCAGCAGAGATTAAGGATTATGGGGTAAGGATTAAGCCTTCTTGCCAGGCTTTGCGGCTCGAGCAAGCAAAGCAAGCGGGCGCGAGAAAGGTTTTTGTCAGTTACGGTTAGCCACTTTCGTTACCCACTTGAAACGACAAAGAGCAAAAAAGAACCTGTTAGTCACCCAGCACTTCAGTGAACACTCGCTGGAAGTTGGCGTAGCAGACCTTTTCAACCTGCTTGCCAGTAAGACCTGCGGCAAGCAAAAGATCGGGAATCTTAGTGTAGTCGGCTATTGTGTCTATGCCTTCTGGTGTCTCGGAAATTCCGTCAAGGTCGCCGCCTATGCCGATGACGTCTTCCCCGCCAGTCTGAATAGCGTGAAGCACGTGTCGGGTGATCCGATCCATGGATGGTCTGGGCAAGGCCTGTACCTCGGCGCGTAGCTTCTTCTTCTCCTCATCTGGGGCATCTTTTTGGAGAGAACGCTGCCAACGCGGGAATGCTTGCTCGTAATAATCGGGATCTAGGAAAGAAGGTGATAGGTTAATCCCCATAACGCCACCGTGGTCTGAAAGCTCGGATATCATCTCATCCGTGAGATTACGCAGAGTGGGACACAGGGCTCGGCAATTGGAGTGGCTGGCGATAAATGGTCGCTTGCTAATTTGGCAGACATCGTTGAATGCTGCGTCTGAAAGGTGAGAAACATCGACCATTACTTTTAGTTCCTCGGCTAGCTCAATTAGCTTTTTACCTTCGGCAGTAAGTGGTGTATTCCTGCCGAAAGCGGTTCCCGAAAAAGGGTTATCTTGCCAAGCAGGTATTATGTCGCGTACCCCAAGCTCATAGAAGTGATGGAGGTTTTCTGCTGATCCCTCCAGCGGATCAGCCCCTTCCAATCCGATTATTGCGGCGATCGCTTCCCCTTTATCACAACATGAACGCAAGCCGGACGAAGTGGTGACAACCCGAAGTGCGCCATGGCTTTCATCGGCCATGGAATAGATTGTCTTGATCATATCTTCTGCTCGTTCTCTCTCTTTTTTGGGGTAGCTTTCACTGAGCACGAAACAGGCGAAGACCTGTGCGCAGCTACCAGTCTTGACCAGGCTGGACAGGCCAATATGCCCACCCTTTCCTGTTTTGAATTCAAGCTGACCATCCAGTACCTTCATTGCTGTGTCACAATGGGTGTCGAAGAATTTCAAGATAGTTTCCTTATGCTTTTTCGGTAACAGCTATTGCTTGGATTTCTACGGGTGCGTCCTTGGGAAGTGTTTTTACAGCCACCGCCGCACGGGCGGGGTAAGGTTCGGAAAAGAACTCCTTGTATACATCGTTCATAGCTGCAAAATCAGCCATGTCTTTGAGGAATACAGTTACTTTAACAACCTGGGCCAAAGAAGCTCCCGCTGCTTCCAAGACAGCGCTTACGTTTTGCAATGATTGTCTGGTAGCTTCAGTTACATCATCCGCTATTAGCTTGCCGCTTGGCGTTACCGGAAGCTGTCCGGAGACGAAGATGAGGTTTTCAGTAATTATCCCTTGCGAGTAAGGGCCAACTGCTCCCGGGGCAGCTTTGGTTTGTATGGCCTTTTTCATACTATATCACTCCCAATTTGTGACCGACCTTGGCAAACTTCTCCAACGCCAGGTCTAAATCTTCTCTAGAATGAGCAGCAGAAATCATCACCCTGATTCTTGCTTTGCCTTTAGGCACGGTAGGAAAGGCGATTGCCGTTGCGAATATGTCTTCCTCAAACAATTGTTTGGAGAAATCCCAAGCAGTTTTTGCCTTGCCGAGCATGACTGGGGTAATCGGAGTTTCGCTATGTCCAGTGTCAAAGCCAAGGTGTTGCATCTCGTTCTTGAAGTAAGTTGCGTTCTCCCAAAGCTTCTTCACTGGCTCATCAGTCTCTTGAAGGATATCCACTGCAGCAATGCAGGCTGCAACATCGGGGGGCGTTGTGGCTGATGAAAACAGGAAGGGTCGAGCTTGCTGGCGCAGGTATTCCACTATTTCGCTACTGCCGGCGATGTATCCTCCAACCACACCGAATGCCTTGGACATAGTTCCAGATTCGATATCAACCCTTCCATGGAGACCATAGTGATCAACAATACCGCGGCCGTGACTGCCAAGAACACCCTCGCCGTGCGCATCATCTACCATGACCATAGCTTCGTACTCCTCCGCCGCTTCAACTATTCCAGGTAGAGGGGCTAGATCGCCGTCCATGGAGAAGACACCGTCGGTAATGATGAGCTTCTTCTCTATTTCCTTGTTTTCCTCAAGTAAGTTGCGTAACCCATCCACATCTCGGTGAGGGAAGATCACACGTTTGGCCTTTGTTAGGCGGCAGCCGTCAATTATTGAAGCGTGGTTTAATTCATCGGTGAAGATGACGTCTTCCTTATCCATCAGAAGTGGAATTGCAGATAGATTAGTATTTAACCCTGATTGAACCGACAGCGCTGCTTCCGTCTTCTTAAAGGCGGCCAGTTTATTCTCAAGCTCAATGTGCAAGCTCATAGTGCCGGCGATCGATCGGACTGCCCCCGGCCCGATCCCATATTGATCGATAGCGTCTTTTGCTGCCTTACAGAGTCGTTCGTCATTGGCAAAGCCAAGGTAGTTGTTCGAACACATGTTTAAAACGCGCCTTCCTTCCACAACCACCCACGCGCCTACTGAGCTTTCAATGGTACGAATAGTATTGTAGAGACCTTGCTCACGCAAGTCCGCGAGTGCCTTTTCGATGAATCGGTACTTGCCCATC
>JAGYNL010000027.1 GCA_018399865.1 Candidatus Bipolaricaulota bacterium
AAGAAGGAGCTTCAGCAGATTGCTTACTACGAAACTGAGCCGGTAGAGCAGGCGCTTTACCTGGTTACATCATCACAATCGCGGGAGGTGCATCCCTGGGAAAGCCTGTATTCCTCCGAAGTAGATATATTATCCAGTGCTTATGAGTTTACTGTGGAACAGGCATACTTCGTCGATGATGCGCCAGAGGTGATAGCCGACGAAGGAGGCCGGGTTACCGTAGAAGAGCGTTCGCTCACTAATGGTGAGAGATTCCGGTCGATTGTTATTGGTGGGCAGGAGTACCCGGTTCTTGGCGATGTTAGTGTCATCGTTGAGGATCAAGATGAGATTGAAAAAGGGGCAATTATTGCTGAGCGTCCGGTAGGCGAGCTTTGTTCAGAGACGGCCTTCAAGATGCTTGTCGATCGCTATGGCACCAAAGTAGCAGGCGAGCCTCTGGATCGTGAAATTCTTGACAGCTTGGTATTTCTAATTACAAAAGTAAGGAATCCAGCATTCCCTCGACAAGCAGGAGAGCGAATTACTTACCTAGAAGAGCGCGCCTATCGGCGGGTATATCCTGATGGATTCGTCGCTGCTACTGGCGCAACTGGGATTAAGGGTTTGTTAGAGGAATTAGACTTCGATGAGCTTCACCGTCAACTGACCGCCGAGCTGGAGCATGAAAAGGTAATGGGAAATCGTCGGCGCTTGATAAGGCGGCTGGAGGTTGTTGATCAACTGCGAGATTCTGGGAATAATCCTCAGGATATGGTTCTTGAGGTTATTCCTGTACTGCCTCCCGATCTGCGGCCGATGATTCAGCTGGAAGGCGGCAAGTTTGCAACCACTGACTTAAACGATCTCTATCGGCGAATCATAAACAGGAACAACAGACTGAAGAAGCTTATTGACATGGGAGCGCCTGAGGTTATCCTGCGCAACGAACGGCGCATGTTGCAGGAAGCAGTGGACGCTCTTATCCATAATGAGAAGAAGGAAAGTCCTATCCGGGGTCGTGATAATCGGCCTTTGAAATCCCTTTCTGAGCGCATCCATGGGAAGCATGGTCGCCTTCGTCGAAATCTGCTGGGACGACGAGTTGATTACTCTGGACGCGCGGTTATTGTTGTTGACCCAAAGTTAAAGATGTCGCAGTGCGGGCTACCGAAGAAGATGGCCCTAGAGTTGTTCAAGCCGTTTATCCTTCATTATTTGGAGTCTACAACCTTCTCAGACTTCGATGAAATCAAGAATAAAGCCCTATTGGGAGGCATGCCTGAGGTATGGGATATCCTAGAGAAGCTAATCAAGGTTCATCCTGTGTTGTTGAACCGCGCACCTACACTTCACCGTCTCTCAATGCAGTCTTTCAATCCTGTTCTTGTAGATGGTGATGCTATTCACTTGCATCCGCTAATGTGTACGCCTTACAACGCGGACTTCGATGGCGACCAGATGGCAGTTCATCTTCCGCTTTCGCCTGAGGCTATAGCGGAGGCTAGAGAGCTCATGGCTGCACCTCGCAACATACTTTCACCGGCACATGGAGAGCCGTTAAGTCTTCCTACCCAGGACCCGATCTATGCGTATTATTATTTGACGTTGCTGGATAGCGATGCTATTGGCGCTGGGAAGTATTTCCGCAACATTGACGAGGCTTGGAGGGCTCAGGAAGAAGGGATTCTTGATTTACATGCTCCGATAAAGATTCGCATCGACCAAAAAATAATTGATACCACTCTCGGTCGTGCTCAAATGAATGAGATATTTCCAAAGGAGATCCGTGACTACCAACGTATCATGGATCGTGGCACGATCAAGGCCATCATTAAGGAATGCCATAGTCGTTTTGGGTGGGAAAGGACGTCTGAAGTATTGGATGATCTGAAAGATCTGGGATTCAAATACGCAATGTTGTCTGGCCTGACAATTTCTATCAAGGATTGCCTTATTCCAGAGGAGAAGGAAATCATAATCAAGGGATCGTACGCCATAGTCAAGCGTATTCAGAAGATGTACGAGGTAGGCCTAGCAACGGAGGATGAGCGTCGCCGTGCGGTCATACGTGTGTGGCGTAGGACGGTTGATGAAGTTGAAGATGCGACTATGGAAAACCTACGTAAGCACAAGTACAACGCGGTATACGGGATCGTTAACTCCGGCGCACGCGGAGGCCCAGATCAGGTGAAGCAGCTGTGCGGAATGCGGGGCCCAATGTCTGGTCCGTCTGGAGAGATAATAGAGCGTCCGGTTGTTTCAAATTTCCGTGAGGGGCTGGATATGATGGAATACTTCATCTCAACTCACGGTGGGCGTAAAGGGGCTGCGGATACGGCTCTAAAGACGGCTGACTCTGGATATCTTACCCGGCGTCTTGTGGATGCAACCTCGGATATGATAGTACGAGAGCGGGATTGCGGAACCTCTCAGGGTGTGGATATTGATCCACTGCGCTATGGTAAACATGACATCATGGAACCAATTGAGATGCGTATATACGGTCGTGTTACCAGCCAACCAGTTATTGATCCACGCAATGGCGAAGTGCTCATCGGTGCTGACCAATGGATCACTCGCGAACTCGCTCAGCTTGTGGGATGCTTGGAAGCAAATGTACCTGTTTCTGGGAAAGGTTCTGAGTATCTAGTAGGAACTAAAAGCGTTGATGACGTAGAGGACCAGAAGACAGGGAGAGTTATCGTCCAAGTTGATGAATTGATAACGCCGCGATTGGTGCAAGCGCTAAAGGGCGCGAAAGTAAAGAAGATTAAAGTACGTCCTCAGATTGTAATTCGCTCTCCTATGGTGTGCGAGTCCATAAACGGTGTCTGTCAACAGTGTTATGGCTACGACATGAGTACTCATAAACCTGTTGAACTAGGCACGGCGATAGGAGTAATTGCCGCCCAATCGATTGGAGAGCCTGGCACGCAGTTAACCATGCGTACTTTCCACACAGGAGGAGTGGCGGGAGAGGATATCACGCAGGGGCTTCCACGTGCTGAGGAGCTTTTCGAGGCGCGCAATACAATGAAGAGTGTTCAAGCGGCCATATCTCCGCTTGACGGCTACATTGAATCTATCACCTCCCTGGAAACCGGAAAGGACCTTGTTAGGGTGATTGGGGACCAGCGTACTATTCAGGTTCCTTCGGTATTAGGGCCAGTTTCTGAGGGCGAACTGGTTAATTCTTCGCGGTTGATCGATGGTACTAGCCCTTGTCCGGGTGAGGTGTTCATTATCGAAGAAGGCCAAGGCAAGGAGATGCTTGTGCTTGATGCCGATGCTGGGGATCGCTCGTACGTAATCCCTCGTGGTGCTACCTTGATCGTTAAGAATGGGGATGTTGTATCGGAGAATGATCCATTTACCGAGAGATTCAATATCGAGCCAGTATTTGCCGATTCACGAGGCATTGTCGAGATTTCCGAGAAGGACGACAGGGTATTCACTATTGTGGGAAAAGAGGGTAACAGGTCGGACTACGAAATTGCTTATGGCGCTCGGATGATGGTTGAGTTTGGGTCGTCTGTAAAAGAGGGTGACCAGCTTACGTCGCGATCAAAGCCCATTGTGATTGCTTCAGAATCTAACGGGCAGGTGCTCTGCCTGGGAAACCGTGTTGTAGTCAGTAATCCCGATGGTCGCTCTATACGTTTCCCTTTGACGCCCAATGTTTCACCAGCAGTGGGAAATGGTGAACATGCACAAGCTGGAGAAAAACTCGTTAACGTAGAGGAAAGCGGAGTAGATCTGGTGGCAGTAGAAAAGGTTGAACAGAATGGAGAGATAACCCTGCTAACTGTACGAGGCGAAAGCGAAGTAGAGATAGATCAGATGGCAACAGTGCGTCGTGGAGACAAGGTAAAGAAAGGAGATCTTCTTACCAAGGGTGTCGTAGCACCGAACACGCTACTCGATCTTGCCGGAGTGGCAAAGGCGCGTCAGTATTTCTTAACGGAGATTCATAAAGTATATAAGGTGCAGGGAGTAGACATAAACGATAAGCATCTTGAGGTGATTATACGACAGATCCTAAATAACGTTCGAGTAACTGATCCGGGAGATTCTCGATTCCACATTAATGATCTTGTCCTGCTGGAGGAATTCCAAAGGGAAGTGCGTGAACTTGTTGAGTACAACCAAAATGCAGAACGTGTCCGTTTGGCTGCAATTGGTGAAAAAGTTGCGGAGGACGTTATCCAGGACGGGAAGTTGATTGCTGCTTCTGGAGATGTGCTAACAACTGAATTGCTAAGGGCCGCACGGCGCCAAAGAGTGGAGTCGCTAACTGTGATGCGCGGCGGCGAACCGTTCGTTATTACCATGGTTGATAAGAAACCTCCGCATGGCGAAAGGGAGCTGCTTCGCATATCTAAGTCAGCTCTGCAGACCAAGGGATGGCTGTCAGCGGCATCGTTCCAGAGGACTACTAAGGTTTTGTCGGAAGCAGCGCTGCGCGGGGAGATCGATAACCTCGATGGTCTCAAACCGAGCGTTATAGTGGGAAAGAAGATTCCCTGTGGCACTGGTTTTAAGTATAGTGCGGATACAGAAGAGGCTGTAGAAGAGCAGGATCAAAAAGAGGAAACTGCTTGACAGGTTTTGTGAATAAATCTATAATTCGCGAAGATTTGGGGAGTGAATATGCCAACAATTAATCAGCTCATAAGACTGGGACGAACGCCCAAGACGAAGAAAAGAAAAGCTCCGGCACTAGAGGCGAGTCCGTTAAAGCGAGGTGTTTGTACAAGAGTCTATACTCGGACGCCCAAGAAGCCTAACTCTGCTTTGAGGAAGGTAGCTCGCGTCCGTCTTAGTAATGGCAAGGAAGTGACGGCTTATATCGGCGGTGAGGGACATAACTTGCAAGAACACTCGATTGTTATGGTCCGGGGAGGGCGTGTCAAGGACTTGCCAGGCGTGCGTTACCATATTGTTCGAGGAAGCCTAGATGCTGAAGGCGTTGAAGGCCGCAAACAAGGTCGCTCGAAATATGGAGCTAAGAAGGTAAGCTAGGAGGAAATATGCAACTACCTGGTCGGGATGTCAAGCCGGATATCAAGTACAATAGCCAGCTCCTAGCAAAGCTGATTAATTACATCATGCAAGGAGGGAAGAAGTCAGTGGCGGAGGCAGTGGTTTACAATGCGTTGGAACAGGTTAAGAAACGTGGAAGTGAGCCGCCTCTTGAAGTATTCAATACTGCGCTGGCTAATTGTTCTCCGCGATTAGAGGTTCGAACAAGGCGTGTGGGTGGAGCGAATTATCAGGTTCCTTACGAGGTAACACAAGATAGGCAGATTGCTTTAGCCCTTCGCTGGATCGTTGCGGCAGCGAGAGAGCGTAGCGGAAATACGATGGCTGGACGTTTGGCAGCCGAGATTATGGATGCAGCACGCAAAGAAGGAAAAGCTTACAATAAAAGGCTGGACGTGCACCGCATGGCTGAGGCAAACCGCGCCTTCGCTCATTATCGCTGGTAACTAATCCTCGATCCTCCTTTTTTAAAGTAGTTTTCTTGGTAGGGAGGGTCTGTATGTCCAGTGATCTTTCTGTAGATAAAGGTTCTGTTGTTATTGACCGAATACGTAATATCGGCATCATGGCTCATATAGATGCTGGCAAGACAACCACTACGGAGCGTATTCTTTACTACACAGGTCAAACTTACAAGATGGGCGAAGTCCACGAGGGTGACACCGAAATG
>JAGYNL010000028.1 GCA_018399865.1 Candidatus Bipolaricaulota bacterium
AACCTGATCCCACCGGAACTCACCGGCAAGCAGGTGAATCTGGTCTACGCAAGCGAAGCGGATGTACTGAACATGGCGCTGTTTGGCATGACGGCAAAGGAGTGGCGGGACGCCAATCCCGCAGAGAAGGGAAATATCCGGGATCAGGCGAATGCTTCGCAACTGGTCTGCCTGGCAAATCTGGAGAACCTGAACGCGCTTTTCATCAAGGAAGGCATGGAGCAACCCGATCGGCTGAAGAAGCTAAACAAGATTGCGATTGAGCAAATGGAAATACTGACAAGTAACAAGAATATCAACCGGCTTGAACGAGGGAAAGCGTAATGGCGCTGCATCCTGATTTTCCCGATTCTCCTCACGCGATACTTGACCCGAAGGTTCGCTGGTTTCCAGCTGATGAGGCATTGCGCGAGATGACCATGGATAAGCTGATGCCGCCGCTGGTGGCGCAGCTACGCCTCAAGGTTAAAGAGTTTCGAGACTGCGGCTACACGGGCGCGAGCGATACTAGCCGGAGTCTGCTTAACTGGTGGTTCAAGGAGCCACACTTGCTGCCGGGTAGAGATACTATCATGGGTAGTTTCCAATACTACTTTGCTCAAAGGGAAGCAATTGAGACCGTCATTTATCTCTATGACGTGGTGGGGGCCAAGGATAAATACGACCTGATGCGCTTTGATTCCACGGGCGCGGTCTCGGCAGGAATGTTCGATGAAAACTGGCGGCGCTATGTAATCAAAATGGCCACTGGCAGCGGCAAGACCAAGGTGATAAGCCTGGCGCTGGCGTGGAGTTTCTACCACAAGCTCTATGAGCCGGAGTCCGAGTTGGCACGCAACTTTCTGGTGATTGCACCCAATATCATCGTGCTGGACAGGATTTATCACGACTTTCAGGGCTTGCGGATTTTCTTTGAGGATCCGGTACTGCCGGACAACGGCTATGACGGGCGCAACTGGCGCAACGACTTTCAGCTTAGCTTGCATAGACAAGATGAGGTAAACGTAACCCGCGCAACGGGCAACATATTTCTGACCAATATCCATCGGGTATATTCCGGCGAGGAGATCATGCCCTCGCCCGATGACCAGAACACCATGGATTACTTCCTGGGCAAGCGCCCAACGGGCAAGACCACGGATTCCAAGGTGGATCTGGGCATGATTGTGCGGGACATTGACGAGCTAATGATTCTCAACGATGAGGCGCACCATATTCATGATTCGAAACTGGCGTGGTTCAAGTCCATTGAAGACATTCATAACCGGCTGTTGCAGAAGGGCGGAGCCTTAAGCCTGCAGGTAGACGTAACGGCAACGCCCAGGCACAACAACGGTGCGATCTTCGTGCAAACAGTGGCTGACTACCCATTGGTAGAGGCAATTTCGCAGAATGTGGTCAAGCACCCGGTGCTCCCAGACGCGGCCAGCCGGGCAAAACTGGCACAAAAGCAGAGCGCGAAGTTCACCGAAAAGTACGCAGATTACCTTGACCTCGGGGTGATCGAATGGCGCAAGGCCTACGAGGAACACCAGAAGCTGGGAAAGAAGGCTATTCTGTTCGTTATGGCCGACCACACGCGTAACTGCGACGAGGTAGCCGAGTATCTTGAGAACACCTATCCCGATTTAGCCGGGGCAGTGCTGACCATTCACACCAAGAACAACGGCGAGATTTCGGAAGCCGCATCGGGCAAGGCGAAAGAAGAGCTGGAGCTATTGCGGAAGCAGGCAAACGAGATTGACTCGAGCGACAGTCCTTACAAGGCGATTGTCTCGGTGCTGATGCTCAAAGAAGGATGGGATGTGCGAAACGTCACCACCATTGTCGGATTACGCGCCTATTCCGCAAAGAGCAACATTTTGCCGGAGCAGACACTGGGGCGAGGCTTGCGCAAGATTTATCCGGGGTTTACCGAAGAGTATATGAGCATAGTGGGCACCGATGCCTTTATGGATTTTGTCGAGTCGATCCAGGCCGAAGGCGTCGAACTGGAACGCAAGGCCATGGGTGAAGGCACCGGGCCGAAGACGCCGCTCATCGTTGAGGTAGATGACAACACGCAAAAGGATATCGACGCTCTGGATATCGAGATCCCGGTGCTGACACCAAGGGTGTATCGGGAATACAAGAACCTGACGGATCTCGAACCAGGCAGTTTTTCGTTTCAGACTGTAGCTTATCAAACATTCAGCAAAGAAGAGCAACGGCAGATCGTCTTCAAGGACATCACCACCGGTGAAGTAACCCATACCACATTGTTGGACAGTGCCGGGGTCGCGGACTACCGGAGCGTCATCGGTTATTTCGCCCAGACGATCATGAAAGAGCTGAGGCTGGTCAGCGGTTATGATGTTCTGTATGGCAAGGTGAAGGGTTTTGTTCAGGACGCCCTGTTTGGCAAGACGGTGGATCTGGAATCAGCCAATACCTTGCGTAACCTCTCCGAACTCGTTGTCACCAAAACGGTGATCGAGACCTTCAAACAGGCTATCAACGCGCTTACAGTTCACGAAAAAGGTGATGCAAAAATCCGGGACACCATCAAGCTGCGCAAAACCAGACCATTTGTGGTGAAAGATCAGCGTTACATGATTCCCAAGAAATCGGTGTTCAACCGGGTAATTGGTGATAGCAATTTTGAGCTGGAGTTTTCCAGTTTTCTGGAACAATGCCCTGACGTATCTGCTTATGCCAAGAACTATCTTGCGGTGCATTTCAAACTGGATTACGTCAATGCGGATGGCGACATCTCGAACTACTACCCGGATTTCATTGTGCGGTTGAAGGATGGGCGCGTGGTGATTGTGGAAACCAAGGGGCTTGAAGATCTAGACGTGCCACCGAAGATGGAACGCTTGCGCCAGTGGTGCGAGGACGTGAACAAGGCACAGTCGCAAGTCAAGTATGATTTTGCTTTTGTGGATGATGCTGGTTTCGAGAAATATGGCCCGAAGGCTTTCGCTGATATTCTGACCGGCTTTCGGGCATACAAGAAAGCATAACAAGTCGCTGCGCCGGACGGGAATCCTGTTGTGCTTAATTCTTAGCAGCTGATTTCATGCGGAACAGTTTTAGAAACGGAAGCACGATTGAGCTGCTGGGCTGTTGTAGCAGTTAAAGAACCCGAATTTAAAACTGGTCGAACTCGACAAGCTTAAATCCGTAGAATTGCCTGATCCAGTGGGAGTAAAATGAGTGGTACTGAGGTTCTATACCCAGCTCATTTAGAACCTGATAGTATCCCTTGGGCCATCGAGGATCTGGGTTGTAGGGGGCAACCTTTCTGGCTTGAGTCTTTTGCCTATCATCCATAACGTCCACCATGTTTGTTGGTTAGCATCAATATCCACCAATTATGATAATGAACAACTATAGTGCAATGCAAGCCCTAATTTAGCAACTACTTCTGTTGACTTTGTCTTGGTGATAGTATAGAATAGGTTGGTGATTCGTTGGATAATCTTATGTTAGCCAAGTAGCATTGCCAATGGTTGAAAACATGGATGACAATAAACAGGACAAAGAGATTGCCGAGATACACCAGCTTGTTTCTGAGTTGCCAAGAAACTACCTTTCACTTTATGCATTGTATTCGACCGGGGAGCAGGCATTTCTTGATCACCAAAAACTTCTCGTGCAGGCAATCGAAACATCAGATACTGACGAAAGAACAGAGCTGATTATCAAACGCTATCAATGTAGAGATATTGCAATCGTATTTTCACATCTGTTCATGGAAGCTGTAATATATGACTACGGGGCAACAAATACTTCTGACACGTATATGAAGAAGTATGTCGACAAATTGGATTTTTTAGCCAAATGGGTAGTTATTCCAAAATTGGTAACAGGATGTCCCTTTCCAACTGAGTCTGAGGCGTTTGAATTATTATCAAAGCTCAAAAAGGCTAGGAATGATCTCGTTCATTTCAAAACCAGGAAACGTGCTGATAATGGAACAACGGAAGGTGTTGAGAATATTTTTAGCGATGAGATGGATATCAGTGAATGCTTCGATTGTATGAGTGAGGCATTAGCAGAACTCCGTAATCTTGATGATCAGAAATGGCCCCTATTTGAATGGGCCTTCATAGAGCGTCTGATTATGAAATCATACAATAATGTAAGAGAACTAGCTGCTGAACGTATACGGCGATCTCTTGGTATCAATCTAGAGGACTCCAAGGGATCAGATTAATAAGGGCTAACATCCGGCTGCAGTCAGACGCCGCTAGCGCGTCGCTGCTGAGCCGGTGCGTTAGCCCAATAGAAATACAAATGGATGACGTTTAGATACTGAGAAAAAGTAGCTATAAATTATGGCAACATTCAACGTCAATGAATTCAACCGCAAGATGCGCGAAGCTCAACGAAAAGCACAGCAACAACTGAAACGTGAAATTGACCGAGTGAATCGCGCCAATAAGAGGGCCGTGGATGACTACAATCGCAAGGCAGAAGCCCACAACAAAAAGGAGATCGCTGACTACAATTCTCGCGTCAGGGATCACAATAGAAAGGCAGACGCACATAACAAGAGAGTTATCGCGGATATAAATCGACAGTTGCGATCTGCCACGAGTGGAGTTCGATACACAGAACCGGAGCGTTTACTTGCGGACCGCGTGCATCAAGCTGTCGCGACGATTGATGCACGGGAATATGATACATTTCTCAGTTACGCCCGCATAGATGGTGTTGAGGTAGCAACGGCACTCAGGGATGCCCTTGAAGAACTTGGTGTAGCAGTGTGGTTCGACGAAGTTGCCATTGTTCCAGGTCGTAGTCAATCGCTGCAAATGGATGCTGGATTGCGCAAGGCTCGCTCAGGTATTGCACTATTGACGCCGGCATATCTGGCTGGACGGTTCTGGACAGAGCGGGAACTCGGGGCTCTTCTGTGCAAGGAGACGTTGATTCCAGTATTACACAATGTCACATTCGATGACGTGAAGCAGTATAGCGGAATTTTGCCCGACTTAGCTGGTTTTACTACAGCTCAAGACGGAATCTTCGATATCGCGCAAAAAATTGCGGCGGCAGTTCTGTTTGAGTAAAAATGAAATCTATACGCTCTCATGCAAAGAATCACAGAGGGCTAACAAGGCTAATTCAGCCGACGCAAAACGCAGCGCGGCTGATTAGCAGCGTTGGGCAGAATATGAGATGGCTTTGGAATTATGAGGCAAAAGAGATCTATGAACGAAAAGCAACTGACACTTTGGGGAATTGTCGTAAGGACAACTGTCGTGCATACGCTTACCTATTTTATCGTAGGGCTTATTGCCTTCAGCCTGTTCAATTACTCTGAACGGTTCGCAGATCCTGCCTTGACCTCTTTGATGAGGCCGACAAACGATCCTCTTGTGCAAGCAGGTGTCCTCTTTCAGCCCATCCGAGGCATCCTTTTTGGCCTCGTTTTCTACCTATTACGTGATGTCTTGTTCCGACAGAAGAATGGCTGGATCATCATATGGTTCACCCTAATAGTGATCGGCATGATCTCCACCTTTGGGACTGCACCAGGTTCAATCGAAGGCCTCATCTACACAAAAGCGTCTTTCAACGGCCTGTGGGGCGGTTTGGTGGAAGTTCTATCACAGTCCTTCCTTCTGTCGGTTCTGGTCTACTACTGGGTAAACCATCCGCAGAAAAGATGGCTCAATTGGGTTCTTGGTGTTTTGTTCGTTATCGCGCTCCTTCTCCCGACGCTTGGTCTTTTGGCACATCAGGTGAGCGTGTAGCACCCGCTTGCATATATGGTCCGGATCCGGCATAGACCAATTCTGCCCAACAAGTACGAGGGGTCGCGTCTTCATTTTTGGTGTTTTTGTACCCGCTGTTGAGACTGACTATGCCACTGTGCTGTGAGTCTAGTAATCAGGCGACAGCTCTGAAGGCGGACCTTGTCGTTCGGTTACAATCTTCAAGACCTCTATGCACGCATAACAGCAATTCAGGTTTGGTCAACCTCTATTGAGTACACGTCACGTTTGCGACGCGTATTTGATCGTTCCCTCTTTCTTGTTAGACTAACGTATAATCGGCGGGAGAGAGAAGGTAATGGAAGGTGGTCGCATTCTGCGACGACCTTATGCCGAACAGGCGAAATGGCTAAAAGGGTTCCAGTCGAATATATAGAGCGACGAGTCTTGGAGATCCGTAGTGTTAAGGTTATCCTTGGGCCAGATCTTGCTGAGCTCTACGGTGTTACCACACGCCGGCTCAATGAGCAAGTAAGGCGTAACCAAAACCGCTTTCCTGAGGATTTTGCCTTTGAACTGACTCAAGAGGAGAAGGGAGAGGTGGTCGCAAAATGCGACCACTTAGCGAATCTCCGGTTCTCGCTCACCTACCGTTTGCGTTCACAGAACACGGCGCGATTATGACAGCAAATGTGCTGAACTCGGAGCAAGCAACTGAGATGAGCGTCTTCGTTG
>JAGYNL010000029.1 GCA_018399865.1 Candidatus Bipolaricaulota bacterium
ACTTGCCCAACTCTTCCACTACCGGGCGATGAGATCGAATTGATCTTCCCAAATCACCCCGCAGTAGGTTCTTCATGTATCTCAGGTATTGGATGTGAATTGGTTGGTCCAATCCCCACTTGTGTCTAAATGCTTCAACGATTTCTGGATCGGCTGCAGCTCGCTCTCCCAAGTTGGCTGCTGTTGGGTCTGCAGGTACAGCGTGGGATATCAAGAAAGCCATTAAAGAGATCCCAAACACAAGCGGGATAGTTAGCAGAAGGCGTCGAACCAGGTAGAGATAGATAGACATAGATTATCCCAAAAGAGCTAACAATTTCTAAGCAGAGCGAGGCCCAAGGATCGGGCCTCGCTGTCGTAATGCTCCGATGTTAGTAGCCTAGCTTTGTTAAGTCTACACGCCATTGGCCGTTGTACGTAAAGCCCTTTAGATCAACGTTATAAGCGAAGTGAACACCTGGTTGGAAGAGCGGCACAAACGGACCATTCTCCATTTCGTATACTTGTATCTGTCGAAACAGCTCATTGCGCTTTTGGGCGTCTGTTTCTACCTTCACTGCGTCTCGTAGCTCCAGTATTTCCTGATCCGCGTTGGTGTCTGTCCAGTTAGCTCGGTTACCAACTACACCAGATGGGAGAAACTCCACATAATCAAGAGTGTCGTAATAATCTGGGTTCCAGAGCCATTGACTGAATGCTTGCTTCCCGTCCCGATAAGCAGTCAGTGAAGCCTGGAATTCCTGAGGCACCAATTTGACTGTAATTCCGACCTGTGCCAGATCAGCTTGCACTTTCTGTGCAACGATGCTGAAGTCAGTACCGATGTAGTTGAAATCGGGATATTCAAGATCTATTTCAATCCCATTTGCGTAACCGGCTGCAGCTATTAGGTCACGCGCTTTGTCCAGATCACGAGAGATTCCTTCACAGGGATCTAGGGCTCCAAAAAACCCAATGGGGACCATTGCTGCGGGCGAGTTTGCTCCTGACCCGCTAAGGATGCGGAAACCCTCATAATCGATTGCGTATCGAATTCCCTTTTGTACAAGCTTGTTGGCCATCGGACCTCCAATTGCAGGATCCTGGTTACAAAGAAGGAAGATGAGGGTATCGCTCTGTGTAGAGAAAACCTTGACATTTTGGTTTGCTTTAAGGCTGGGCAACTGATCAGCTGTTACATCCATAGAGATATCTATATCCCCTGCCTCAAGGGCCATCTTCTGGCTCGCTGGTTGCGGGAGATTGCGGATGATGATGCGTTCGAAATATGGAGCCTCTTTCCAGTAGTTCGTATTGCGAACAAGCACTGTCTGCACAGTAGGTTCATAGCTTTGTACTACATAGGGTCCCGTACCAGCAGAGTTATTCATGAACCAATCTTCAGCTGTATCCACTTCCGCTGCGTCACATGCATCGCTTCCTCCATGCGACTTAACGAGGTCAGCATTGACTATTGAGAAGGCATCGAATACTAGCTTTGCAAGAATGGACGGGTCAGGGTTAGTGAGTGTCAACACCACAGTGTGTTCGCTGCTTGCTATGACGTTTTTTATGGTGTCAGCCAGGAAAGCTGGATTATCCTTGAGGTTTTTCATCCGGTTGAAGCTGAACACAACATCGGCAGCCGTTAATGGGTCACCGTTAGAGAAAGTG
>JAGYNL010000030.1 GCA_018399865.1 Candidatus Bipolaricaulota bacterium
TCTTTATTACCCACTGGAAACAGCGAAGAGTCAAAAAAAGAGGATGTGAAAGATGTTTGATTCGCTTACCAGCAAACTGACCTCGGTCTTCTCCCGCCTAAAAGGAAAAGGCAAGCTTTCGGCCGATGATGTTAAGGCCGGCCTGCGGGAGATCAGGATGGCCCTTCTGGAGGCTGACGTCAATTACATGGTTGTCAAGGACCTGATGGCGCGGGTACAGGATCGGGCGGTAGGAGAAGCCGTACTGGAGAGCCTCACCCCTGGTCAGCAAGTGGTAAAGATCGTCCGCGATGAGCTTACCACCCTCATGGGCGGAGAGAGTACAGGGCTTGATCTATCTCATCATCCTTCTGTGGTAATGCTTGTCGGTTTGCAGGGATCTGGAAAAACAACCAGCGCTGCTAAGCTTGCCCTTCGACTGCAGAAAGAAGGCAGAAAACCCGTCCTTGTGGCAGCTGATGTTTATCGGCCGGCCGCCATTGAGCAACTACAAACTCTTGGCGACAGCCTTGACATACCGGTGGTGACTGGGGACGGTAAGCACCCAGTGAAAATAGCATCTTCAGGTTTAGAATGGGCTAAAGACAACCTTCGCGATGTTGTTCTCATCGACACTGCTGGGCGTCTACATATCGATGAAACGATGATGAACGAGCTCAAGGAAATCAAGAAGGCTGTAGACCCTGACGAAATACTGTTTGTCGCTGATGCAATGACCGGTCAAGAAGCGGTCAACATTGCTAAGACATTCAACGATAGTGTTTCCTTCTCCGGGGTAATGCTCACCAAACTAGATGGAGACGCACGTGGCGGGGCGGCTCTTTCTGTCCATCATGTTACCGATAAGCCAATCAAGTTTGTCGGTGTGGGTGAAAAAATCGCCGACCTGGAAGCCTTCCATCCAGATCGAATGGCCGAAAGGATCCTTGGGATGGGCGACGTGCTGAGCCTTATTGAGCAGGCCGAATCCCAGATGGACAAGAAGAAAGCCGAGCAACTGGCAACTCATATCAAGAAGAACCAGTTCACCCTACAGGATTTTCTTGAACAGCTAGAAGAAATGCATAAGCTTGGGCCTCTGTCTGGCATACTGGACAAGCTTCCCCTAAAGAAGAACTTAAAAGGGAATGTGGATGTGGATGATCAGGAGCTCACCAAGACGCTTGCAGTCTTGCGCTCCATGACGCATGCAGAGCGGTTTAATCCATCAATTATAGGCGGCAGCCGCAAGAAGCGGATCGCAAGAGGCAGTGGTACGCAGGTCCGAGATGTTAATCGCGTGTTATCGCGCTTTAAGGAGTCCAAGAAAGCAATCAAGCTGCTGAGCAGCAAGCGCGGCGGGAAGGGGCGTCCGCCCATAGACATGTTGGGGATGTAAAACAGTATGGTTCGTCGCTGTCTTGAGTGGGTAGTTGCAGAGATGTATCAGAAAAGATCACCTTACAAGAATGACGTGGAAAGCTATGTGTAATTGGTGATGGGAAAAGGCCAACGTTGCATGTGTCTGCAAACCCTCAACGTTGGAGACCAGCTCCAACGCTACAGAATCGCTTTGTTGTAGCGTGGTAGCTTGCCTACCACGTTAAATCGCTTGCTGATCAGTGGCTGGGTTCGCGCCTGGCTTTCGAATGAAGGCCAAATGGGGTAACATTCCACAAATGCCTTTTTGTATGGGAAGTGCGTTTGCAGTCTCCAGAAATTTAACGGTTAATAAGTAGCTTATTTATAAAGAGCTGATCAAAACAAGAGGTGAGGCAATGGCAGCAAAAATCAGACTAAAGAAAGTCGGAAGAAAAGGGCAACCCTCCTATCGCGTGGTGGTTCTTGATGGACGAAAACCAAGGGATGCTAAGGTTGTAGATGATATCGGTTACTATGATCCAAAGACCGACCCGTCCACATACGAGATCAACAGCGAGGTAGCGCTGAAATGGTTGCTGGATGGTGCCAAGCCAACAAGCGCAGCGCGTGACATTCTATCTCGTGCTGGCGTGATGGTGGCCTGGGATGCGGCAAAAAGGGAGCAGTTGGTCAAGGGCGAGTAGTATGCTTTACCGGTTGTGCTTGTTCTTCGTGCAAAGGCTGGTTGAAGATCCGGATGCGGTCCGAATAGACCGTATTGAAACAGAAAAGGTTGATATCTTCTTCCTACACGTGGGCAAGCAAGATCGTGGGCGAGTACTTGGACACGGAGGACGAACCATTCGCGCACTGCGCACTTTTCTGGAAGGCGTGGCCATGCACATTGATCGGGAGGTTGTCGTCGAGATTGTCGACTGACCTTTTAACATGCATTTTGATGTACTGACAATCTTTCCCGAAGCGCTAACTGGATTTATCTCCGTAGGCATTCTTGGCCAAGCCATAGCTAACGGATTGATATCCATCGATTTGCACGATCTGCGCGATTTTACAAATGATCCGCATCGGGTTGTGGATGATCGTCCCTATGGCGGCGGGCCAGGCATGCTTCTCAAAGTAGAGCCGATCGTGCGCGGGATCGAAGCTATCTCATCTAGGATGAAAGGGCGCAACTATCGCAAAGTGCTCCTTTCTTCACAGGGAAGGCTATTTAAGCAGGACGATGCCATCAATTTGGGAAAGCTAGACGGCATTCTTCTCATCTGCGGACGCTATGAAGGCGTCGACGAGCGGGTTATGAGTTTTGTTGATGACGAAATATCTATTGGAGATTATGTATTGACGGGAGGAGAGGCGGCCGCCGCGGTGATAATAGAAGCCACTGCGCGCATGCTGGCTGGGACAGTGGGGCGCTTTGAGTCAGTGGAAAGCGATTCATTCTACGATAAAGATCACCTCGGACCACCTCAATACACCCGTCCCCCGGAATTTCGGG
>JAGYNL010000031.1 GCA_018399865.1 Candidatus Bipolaricaulota bacterium
GAAGCCAACCCAACATAGTGTTAAGGAACTACGCGCCATTGGCATACAGCCCGACGCTATAGTAGCAAGGAGCGAGGGGCCTTTGCCTGATTCGGTTAAACGGAAGATAGCGCTCTTCTGCGACGTGAAGGAAAGTAATGTTATAGAAGACCCTGACTTATCGACAATTTACGATGTTCCTTTGCTGTTAGCCGATCAAGGAGCTGACAGGCTTATCGCGCGTGGGTTGGGATTGAATGAGCTTCCAGCGGATATGGATCGTTGGCGCCAGTTAGTTTCTGTTCTTCATTGTCCGGAGAGAACGGCACGAATAGCCATTGTTGGCAAGTATGTTGAGCTTAGGGATTCCTACATCAGCATAAAGGAAGCGCTGGTCCATGCTGGGATACACCTAAACACGAAGGTTAAGATCTCATGGATTTCTGCAGAGGAGATAACCAGCAAGGGTGAAGCCAGATCTCTGGGGGGCATGGATGGAATATTGATACCAGGCGGGTTCGGGGATCGCGGGGTTGAGGGCAAGATCGAGGCGGTCAGGTACGCGCGTGAGGAGAAGATACCTTTCTTTGGGATTTGTCTTGGTCTTCAATGCGCGGTTATCGAGTACGCTCGTGACATACTCGGCTTGACAGAAGCTAACAGCTCGGAATTTAATCCTGATACGCCAGACCCTGTAATTGGTATGCTCAGTGATCAGGTGGCAATTACAGATAAGGGAGGAACGATGAGACTCGGTTCTTACGAGGCGCTTGTAAAGGATAAGACTATAAGCAGGTCTTGTTATGCTCAGGAGCATATCTTTGAACGTCATCGGCACCGGTACGAGTTTAATCCTGCTTACAGGGAGCGTTTTGAGCGTGCGGGGATGAAGATGGCTGCTACATCACCTGACGGACGTCTTGTTGAGATTGTTGAGCTGAAGGATCATCCTTGGTTTGTTGGTGTGCAGTTTCATCCTGAGTTTCAGTCTCACTTCCTTTCTCCTCATCCTCTGTTTACTGGTTTTGTGAAGGCATGTTTAGAAAGATAGTCTTTCTTCTCGTGATTCTAGTAGGGGTGGGAATTGGCATATGGCAATTGCTATCTTCCCCTTGTACTGAGACTACATCGGTAATATCTAGTGTAAGGACGATGTCTCTTTTCGGGTATAACAATCAAGGAAAGTCAATATGGGCCATTCAAGCTGAAACAGGAAAGATGCAGGATGGCAAGGATAGCAAACTGTTCAATGTCTCTATTCGTCTTCTATCAGACGACGCCCGGGATGTTCTAGGCGGCTGTGATGTACTAAGCTACATAGACGGCCAAGCGAAAATGAAAGGAGACGTTACTTTTACCGAGCAGGACGGCATAAGCCTTGTAACAGACGAGGCTTTTTGGGATACGAAGAAAAGTGAGATAACAGCATCAGATGTGACCATAAAAGTCCAGTCTAGCTCTCTAGTGGCACCAATCTTCCGCTACCAAACCGATGAGCGTAGAGCAGGGATGAGTGGGGGAATCCAGGCCTTACTTGATGGTTCTTCCCCCATAGTAGTCACTAGCGACCAGGCTGATGCAAATAAGGATTCAATATGTATGGATGGCAACGTGCGTGTACAGGTAAGGCAAGAGGCCTATACAGCCAAAAGCCTTGATTATAGGTTTAGTAGTGATGAAACAACCCTATCTGGCGCGGTGACAGGAGCTTTTTCTGGCGGACGCATTAAAGCAGATGAACTGATGATTCATGGAAACCAGATCGAAGCACAGGGAGGCGTTGAGATTAACCTTACGCAGGAATTCTTCGGGAAGACCAATGGCGCTTGAAGCACAATCCTTGATAAAGGAGTATTCCCGGCGACGGGTTGTAGATAAGGTAAGCTTATCTGTTGAGCCAGGCAGGATAATAGGGTTGTTAGGGCCAAATGGTGCTGGGAAGACAACAACCTTTCTGATGATGATCGGGTTCATTGGGGCGGATGGGGGGAAGATCTTGTTAGATGGAGAGGATATTTCTTCTCTGCCCTTCTACCAGCGAGCGCGACGAGGGATAGGCTACCTTCCTCAAGAGCCATCCGTGTTTACGCGTGCTACCGTTGCGGAGAATCTTCACCTCATCCTAGAAGCTACGGGTAGGACTGGCGCGGCTAATGGGCATGTTGAAGAAATATTGCGCGAGTTTGGCCTGGATAAACTGAGCACGCAGCGTGCAGGGAGCCTTTCCGCCGGTGAAAGAAGAAGGCTTGAGATCGCGCGTGCTCTAGCTACTGAACCTGCATTTATCTTGCTTGATGAACCATTCTCCGGTATTGATCCCATCTCAATTTCTGACTTGCAAGCGCATGTTGTATCGTTACGTGAACGCAATATCGGGCTTGTGATAACTGATCACAATGTGCGGGATACTTTATCAATAACCGATTATGCTTACTTGATGAACGAAGGCTGTATCATCACAGAGGGAGGAACCGATAAGATTATTGATGATCCCCTTGCTCGTCGTTTTTACTTAGGGGAGAGGTTTCGGGTGTAGTTCTCTTGTATAGACGACGTGAAATGATCAGCGCCAGGAATAGTATGATGAGAATAGCACTGATTAGGTGGGCTGCCCGTATTGGCCCTAGCCATAGGCTATCTCCGCGGGTAAAACTGACAACGAAGCGCGCAATCGAGTAGAGAATGAAGTATAAGGCCGTGATAAACCCGTCTCTATGGTTCCGCTTACGCAGTTGCCATAAAGACCCAAAGATCATCATGTTTAAGATCATTTCGTAGATCATGGAAGGGTGGGTTGCTTTACCAGGATAAGCCATTCCCGCTGGCGAGGAGGCAGGAAAGCGGATCCCCCATGGAAGTTGCGTTGGTGTCCCGTAAGCATCTCCGTTCATCAGGTTCCCAATACGCCCTATTGCTTGGCCGAGTATTAAACTAAGCGCTATAGCGTCAGTGAGAGCCCAAAACGGGATCTTCCTTCTGCGGGAAAATAGATATACTGCCATAATCCCGCCAATTACGCCGCCATGAATTGCTAGGCCTCCTTGCCAGATCTTTAGAATATCTAGTAGATGGTTAGAGTAGTATTGCCATTGAAAGGAAACGTAGTAAATGCGAGCACCGACTATTGCTGCTGGGACCGTCCACAAGAGAAGATCAAGGAGATCATCTAAAGCCAGGACCTTGCCAGTAATTCCGGATACTATCTTCTTGCGTCTGACTTCGTGAAGTAGAATCAACAAGCCAACACTTATAGCAACAACGTACATCAAGCCGTAGTAACGTATGGTGATTGGGCCAAACTCTACCAGGATTGGATGCATGATTTCCCCTCACGTGTCGATATGATTACAAGTATATGCTGATTAGGATGTTAAAGAAACCTCTTCTTGCAATTGTTGCTGGAGTTAGTATGGCGATCGTCATGCCCGGATTGCCGTTTGGCTTACTTTCATTTGTGGCACTTGTTCCTTTATTGCTGGTTCTAGAGCATGGCAGCTTTCTCTCTTACATCCTTGTTGGCTTCACCTTTTTTCTGGTTAACTTGAGATGGCTGTTCACCCTTGTTCGTTTCGATATACTGGCCATTCCCGGAGTCATAATTCTCTGCTTATACCTTGCTTTTTACTTTGGGCTTTTTGGGCTACTCACCCGGATGATAAGAAAGAGATGGCGAAGTGACTGTGTGCTTCTCGTAACCTTCCCTGTGCTTCTTGCCCTGTTTGAGGTTGCAAGAAATATAGGTCCCTTTTCTTTGGGTTTTGCATCGCTCTATCAGTCTTTGTACTTATATCCTGTGCTTATTCAAGTTTCAGCTTATCTTGGTCCTTATAGCATCACAGCGCTGATAGCCTTAGTAAATGTCTTTTTTTATCTCGCAATTTGCAGAAAGCGGCCTCTGTACATTGCTCTTGCAGTAGGGACAATTGCAGTAATGGCCTTGTTCTGGTTGTTGCCGATTGATGATGCTGGGCAAGGATTGAAGGTGGCTATTATCTCGTCTGATGTATCGCAGAAGGATAAACTTGATGAGCGCAACCTGTACATCCTTCTGAACCGTTATGTAGGCCTTGGGCGTGAGGCAGTCATGCATGATCCGGATCTTATTGTTTTTCCTGAATCGATTCTTCCTGGGTATATTCTACGTGATGAAAGCCTGCTTGAAGCATTCATTGATTTGGCCAACAGCGCAGATGCATCTATTATATTTGGAACGGGCGATTATAACCGGGGCAAGATCTATAATAGCATTACTGCGATTACTCCCGATGGTAGAGTGGCTGGGACTTATGATATGGTGCATCCTGTCCCCTTTGGTGAGCTCATTCCTGGCCGGAGCTTGTTGGAAAGGCTTGGCTTTAAGAAACTTGTTGATTCCTTTCTTCCTCAGGAGGTAACCCCCGGGGATTCATATATGCCGCTTGCTGGGGTAGGAACTCCGATCTGTTTTGAATCAACGCTTCCTTTTGCCAGTCGCTTCTTTACCCGTAATGGGGCTTCACTACTAGCTATTGTCACTAATGATGCCTGGTTTGCTGGAAGTTCGGAACTTAAAGCACACTTTTCCTGTGCCGTTTTTCGCGCTGTGGAATCACGCCGCTATGTCTTACAGGCGGCCAACGGAGGTATCTCAGGGGTGATCGATCAGCGTGGGCGAATAATCAGCTCACAACTAGAGGAAGGCGTCTTATCAGCAGGAGTGAATAAACTAACGAGCAAATCCTTTTATACACGCTACGGCGACCTGCCGCTTTATGTCTTATTTGGGGTCTTTATACTGCTTGTAGCAATAATGGAAATGCTGAAAACAAGAAAAGGGCGAGCATAGCTCGCCCCTTAAGCTTGTCCTAGCGTTTTGCCGCCGGCATAACATTGTTATGAGTTGTTGATGAAGTTAGCGCCACTATTGATCCTATTGGATCGGTGTCGGTGGCCACAAACAGCACCTTGTA
>JAGYNL010000032.1 GCA_018399865.1 Candidatus Bipolaricaulota bacterium
GCTTGCATGGGGCGCAAGAGGTCCCCGGTTCAAATCCGGGCGTCCCGACCAACTGTGTAGGTACACAATATCTTAACAACCAAAATAAACCCAATATCACAAACCAAGAATCTTCAAAAAGGTTCTCTTCACGCATTTGCCACACTTTTGGAACAACTTTTCCATCGCCTTGAGTCATTCTTAGAAGACTGATCGAGCATGCGATAGTTAGTATAGGTAGGCTTGATCCTGTAGAAGCCTTACGCTACGAATAGGAGGCACAATTAGCCGTCTACAAACAAAGACCACCAGCAACTAGGAATGCTATACTTGATGAGATGAATGCTAGGATATTAATTGTAGATGATGAGAAATGGGTTTGTGATCTTGTTAGACGTTATTTAGAACAGGATGGATATGAGGTGCAAACCGCCACTGACGGGGAAAAAGCCATTGCCAGCTTTGACAGCTTTCATCCAGATCTGATAATTCTCGATTGGATGTTACCAAAGCTTGATGGGCTAGAGGTAGCAAGGCACATACGCGCCAGGTCAGATGTACCAATAATAATGCTCACCGCGCGTGCCGACGAAATGGACCGAATAGAAGGACTCAACTGCGGCGCCGATGATTACGTGGTGAAGCCATTCAGCGCGCGCGAGTTGGAAGTACGTGTAAGGGCGGTTCTGCGACGCAGCAGGGGTGAATCACAGGAACAGATGCCCCTAGAACTTGGCGAGATTTACCTCGATCCAGCCTGCCACGAAGTGAAGATCCGCGGTCGATTAGTAGAGCTTACACCCATGGAATTCGATCTGCTTTCTTTCTTGCTCCGCCACCCGGGTCGCGTCTTCACCAGGCTTGAGCTACTTGAAGCGGTACGCGGCACAACTTATGACAGCTTCGCACGTTCAATAGATTCCCATATTAAACGCCTGCGCGATAAGATAGAGTTCGATTCCTCATCACCGCAGTACATCCAGACAGTATTTGGAATCGGCTACAAGCTTACAAACAATACAGGACCAGTATGAAGTTACTGTCACATCTTTCATTACAGACTAAGTTAGTCATTTCGCTGATCTTAGTTATTGTACTAACCACCATTCTTGGATACATCCTCATTCATACAGCCATAAACAAGGCTTACTCCCAGTTTGCCGCACAGAATGTCGGCAACCAAGATCGGGTTTTCCAGCAGATTCTTGCAGAGTATTATGCACGTACTGGAAGCTGGGAGGGTCTAAATCGTTTATTACTACGCAATCAGGCCCGTCTGCCATTCTTCATAGCTGACAAGAATGGATTCATCGTTAGCGGCCCAGATTTCCAATTGATCGGTAACAAGCTCTCGCGCAGTGAACTATCACTAGGTTCGCCCATTGTAGTAGATGATAAGACAGTGGCGACGTTAGTATCCCGCGGCATCCTAGAGTTGCACGATCCGATAGAGAAGCGCTTTCTCAATACGGTCACCATCGCGCTATGGACCTCTGCTCTAGTCGTCAGCGTAATTGGAATCCTAATTAGCTTTTTGCTTGTCCGGCAACTAGCCGGGCCCCTTAGGCGACTTAACACCGCAGCCGAAGAAATCGCCAGCGGAAAACTAGCAACCAGAGTTGATGTTCACAGTCAAGATGAGCTTGGCCGTCTGGGTGAGTCATTCAACAAGATGGCCCAAAGCCTACAGAAATCCGAGCAAGCAAAACGGCAAATGATCGCCGATGTTTCCCACGAGCTTCGTACCCCGATTACCTCGGTTCGCGCGGGGCTGGAAGCAATGCGAGACGGCCTGTTGAACAAAACACCCGAGAACATAGCAGCTCTACACGACAAGATCATTCTAACCACCAGAATAGTTGGCGATCTGCAGCAGCTTGCCTTGGCAGATGCTGGACAGCTTTCCATCAGGAGACAACCAATTGATCTTAAAGAACTAATCGAGAGAATACAGGCCACTATCGGCGTCGAACTAGAAGATCAAGGGATTACACTTCGCGTTGATCTGCCGCCAGATTTGCCGCACGTTGATGTCGATCCCCAAAGGATTGAGCAAGTCCTCTTAAATCTGCTATCCAATGCAATGCGTTATACTCCCTCAGTGGGGGTGATCACTGTTACTGCAAATACTAAAGATAAACTGGTTTACGTAAGCGTCTGCGACAACGGCCCAGGGCTCTCACAAGAGGATATTGATCACGTGTTTGATCGCTTCTACCGCGCTGACCTGGCAAGAATGCAAGCGCATAATGGTGAATCAACAGGAGCAGGCCTTGGCTTAGCTATCTCCAAGGCCCTTA
>JAGYNL010000033.1 GCA_018399865.1 Candidatus Bipolaricaulota bacterium
TCACAACCGTTATATCTGGGTTCCTGCGAAGGGCATGAAGGAAGTGATTGCCTCCTTCCCCATAGAAATCTCCATCACCGGTTGTCACAACAGTTGTAAGCGCTGGGTTGGCAAGGGCTACACCAGTGGCAGCCGAAATTGCCCGACCATGCAGCCCGTTGAAGAAGTTTGCCGAGATGTAATGCGGAAGCTTGGCTGCCTGCCCAATTCCTGATACTAAGCACACCTCATGTGAAGCTCTCTCAAGTTCAGCAAAGGCCCTTTTTAAGGCGCTAAGAATAGCAAAATTCGAGCATCCCGGACACCATTGGTTTTCAGCTTCGGATCGATAAACACTCGTCTCAAACATCTAGCCTCCCTTCAAGCCAATCCGGGGTGATCGGCAAACCATCTATTCGGCTGATGGTACCGGTTATTTTGATATCGCTTTCCATCCTTAGAAGATGGGCAAGCTGTCCCACGGCGTTTCCTTCAACCGTAAAATACTTGGGACCTTTGGGAAAGCTGTACTTGGGAAAGGGCCACAGCTCCGTCAAGTGAATGGCTCCAATAGACTTGCCACGATCCCTGAACCGATCTACTAGCTCTCGAATAGCCCCCCAAGTTGATCCCCAACCAACAAGAACCGTTTGCGCATCTGATATATGGTATTCTTGTGGAAGAGCAATATCCTTTTTCAACCCCGCAAGCTTTGTCATCCTTTTTTCTACCATTTTCTTGCGGACCTCATGCAGGTCCTCGGTAATGTGCCCCAATTCGTCGTGCTCGTCGCTATCCACACATACCAGATGCTCCGATTGCCCAGGGTAAAGCCGCGGGGAGATCCCATCTTTGCTGAACTGATAGCGGCGATAGTCTTTTATTAAGCTAGGATCAGCAAAGCTGTTCACATCTTGTGGCTTTGAGACATCAAACTGAGAATAGGAAAAATAGGTATCCGAGAGTAGTTGGTCAGTAAGTAGTATGACCGGGCACTGATAACGGTCCGCAAGATAAAAGGCCCTTACCGTTTTTTCGAAGGCCTGGTGGGCATCAGTCGGCGCCAGCACCGCCTTAGGAAATTCCCCATGCCCAGCATGAATCGAGAACAACAGATCCTCCTGCGCGGTACGAGTGGGAAGCCCAGTGGCCGGCCCAGGTCTCTGTGCAAGAACAATCACTATCGGCGTCTCAGTCATTCCAGCAAGGGAAATCGCTTCGCTCATAAGAGCAAAGCCGCCGCCTGATGTAGCAGTCATAGCTCTGGCCCCAGCATAGCTTGCCCCAATGGCCATGTTGATGGCTGAAATCTCATCCTCGGCTTGCTCGGAGAAAACCCCCAATCCATCATCGGCCGCAAACCTGGTGATGATTCCAGTGGAGGGTGACATGGGGTAAGCGGATATGAAACGACAACCGGAGTAGGCTGCAGCAAGGGTAATTGCATCGTTTGCCGATACAAGGAAGTATCCAGCGTCTCTTGGATCTAGGGAGTACAAAGCAGAAACCGCAGAATGACCAGCCCTGGCAGCGTCAATGTTTTTCTGAACTATTTCTTCGCCTTTGTCAGAGAACATTTCTTCAAGAATCTCTTGCAAAAAGGATAGGTTAATACCAAGTGTGGCAATTAGTGAACCCGCGGCCACGGAGTTAGCATAGAGCTTCGAACCTCCAGTCTCTTCTGCCATATCAGAAAAGGGAAGATCAACAACCGTTCCGCCAGAGCTTAGGATTTTTGAGTAATGAATCTTGGCAGCTTCGCTTAAAGCTAGTAGAACATCGTTCTTCTCGCGCAGCGCAGTCGGAGGCT
>JAGYNL010000034.1 GCA_018399865.1 Candidatus Bipolaricaulota bacterium
GCTTCCTTGGTGTACAACTCTGATGCAGTGGAGGCTATCCGGGTGAAGGAATTGTCAATTGATGATGCGAGCTGCTGAAAGTATTTCGCCCTGTTAATCATGTATATAGCTCCTAGTCAAACTGATTGCCGAACGAATAGCCCTTCATGGCCCAATCAACGCCGCCGAGTCCTGCATTAAGTACCGTTAGCCACAATCCCTCGTTCTCCAACCATGCTTTGTCCTCTTCGTTCCATGCTATATCTTGGTTAAGCTTGTCTCTCAGGTTCTGGAGCCTGGTCGATACGCCTTCTTTGCTCAGATCGAGTTGTCTATTGGCTTCTCCTGCCTGTGTTACTCGCTCTGTTCCGGCGTATCGCATTTGTGCAGCTGCCTCGGTAGCGCTGGTCTTGGTGTCTGCAAGCTGTCCCTCTACAATCGTGCGTGAGGCTTCCATTTGTGCCGTGGCGTTCTGTAGTTGCCTGCTGTAGAGATTCTGCTGTGCTCTTTCGGCATTCAGCACGGATCCGGTATTTCTCAGTCCTGATACCGCCTGGGCTTGTCGCGCCTGTCCAACTGCCTGGGATCCAGCTATAGTCATATCAACAAATTGGGCATTTGCCTGAGCGTTCTGGAACCCGGCCTGCAGTCCAAAAATGGACATTTGCCTATTGGACCCGGTGATATATTGATCTGCGAGAAGGGTCTGCTGGGTCTGGTACCTTTCTGCCTGAGCGGTGTTCTGGGTTTTCTGCAAGTCTATGATTCGCTGATCGAGTGCGGCAAGTCCCTCGGCCTGCGTGAGCTGCATCTCCAGGGAATCGTTTTGGCGTGATAACCCGCGCTTATCCTGGTTCAGTTGAGCAAACCCATTAAGCAGCCCTACGCCCAGTCCTATTGCCGCACCGGCCACAGCCCCCCAAGGCCCGAACACTGCCCCTGTCGCGGCTCCTGCTGCTCCTGCTGCTCCTGCTCCCATTACGCTGCTCATATCACATCACCCCCACATCAGGAACGATTGCCGTTATCATAAGAGGTCGTTGTGTTGCTATAATAATCTCAAGCTGCAAATCGCTGTCGTATTCCCCCGATAGTGGGATTTTGACATCTCCGGTATACGGATACCCGCTTAACGGGGTGTCGTTAGTGTAGAGCCTGCCCTTGTAGCCTGCAGTAAACGCGTATGAATTGACCACGCGCGCACGGATTTCGGTTGCCCGTTTCGTTCTTGTCTGGCCGGTCCCGTAGGGTCCTCCGGTGCTCAGTCGATTGAGCTTGAGGTGTGAGGTATAGAGAAATCCTATGGTATATTCGGTGTCTGCTTCGGGTGTGGTTACCAACTCCCCGGCTGAATCCATGATTACCCAATCATCGGATGCAAACGGGTATGTGATAACCGCCTCAGCGCTTGAGGTGACAACAGAAGCGCAGTCAAGGTGGTAGACGTCCGTGTATGGCTCGTAAAGCCTCTCAAGGCGCCGTGTACTCTCCCTGGTGACCACTACATACACAATCTGACCGGTTGGCGCATCGAGCACGCATACCTGGTCAAAAGTTCCCTCCGTTTCCCATCGTGCCCAGGCAAGGACGTTATACATCCGCGAGTAGGATAGAACTTTCAGATCTCCCCCGCTCAGGACTGCGTATACCCTCGGATCCGGCGTCCTCTGGAAATCAAAGTCGATTACCGTATCCTGGAGGATATGATCAGCGTGCCAGGTAAGATCAGGTGACTGATAGCCTCCCTGCTCGGTGCTGTAATACTCGCGTATCTTCTTGAGGTCTGACTGCACAAACAGGACGGCATTGCTTACCACCTTGCCCTGGATGGGTGCTGATCCAAACCTTGACTGCAGCTGCGCGTATTGATTGAGCGCATCGATGTTCCCCGGAATGATATATTCCCCGGTAAGCGTTCCCACAACAATATCTCTCTGCCCGGATATCCACATGATCTCTTCATTTTTATCGCTGCCGAGGGTAATCTCGATCGCATGGTCGGGATTGATCACCTCTTCATCGATAGTTACTGTTTCATACTCCGGGATTGATACGTCGTCCCATGTTGCCGGGTCTGTATATTCGATCGTATCGATAGACTCTATCGAGTAGTCGGTAAAGTTGTCATAGTCAAACGGTACGGATCCCCATATCGTAGCAGGCTGACTGGTAGTGGATGCCAGCCAGAGCCGTGAGGATACGATTGCACAGGTCTTAGGATAATTGCCCGTTGAGTTAAACGGGACCGTCTGCCCCGATCTGTAGGTATAGGAAAGAACTGCCCAGGTAAAGGTACTCCCGGATAGTGAGAGCTCGCGCACCGGATAATCCTGATGGGTAAAGAATATCCTGTCGTAGCTCTGCGTATGGTGTATATCATCCAGGGCTGAGGTGGGATAAGGGGTAACAAGTTCTGTGACTCCAGCAGTGAATTCAACAAGCTCATCATCCTGCCAGATCCTGAGCTTGAGATTGCTGAACTCCAAAAGGAAGTAGTTCGTCGCGTCCACTACAAACGGGATCAGGCGCACCTTTCCCGGGAGGTCAGCGATATACTGCGTTCCCGGCCGTCTCCTGGCTCCTCCCTGCGTCATGGGCTGAAAGTTTTGCAGCAGCTCTGCACTCTTGTTGTATATGGCGAGGTCTGTGCGTCCAGAAAGTTTTTGAGATATCTCTCCTGCAGTGAAATCATTGAATATTGGGTTCTGCATCAGTCGGTCCACCATCCGCTTGAACTGTCGCCGTCTCCAAGCTGCTGTTCAACGCGGTCCTTCTCGTTCGAGAGCAGTATACGGAACTGCTGCAGCATTTCCATGGCCTTGTTGGTATCCTGGGTAATTGACGGGGCGAGGTAATAGGCAAGAAGGAAGGCTGCTATATGGCCTACCTCTTCCGGGATAGAATCGCTTGCTGGCTCTGTCGAATATAGTATATCTGGCTGTGATTCGTTGGTATGCAGCACGTCATCTATCAGCTTCCAGCCGGTTTTCTTTCCATTTACCTCAAACAGGTGAAACACATCGCCAGGGAGCGCGTAGGCATAGACCATGCCGGTGTTAGGGTATACCGGGGTAACTTCATCGGTAGATTCGAGTTCGAGAACCTGCAGGGTTTCTGACCAGGGTGCCTCACGCAAAACCTGCTTGATGGCAAACGGCAGATGCAAGGATGCGAGCGTGCCATTCCGAGTGGACTCCCCCCAGGTTGAGAGCGGTGACCCGTTGAGCAGGTTGATGGCGGCATTAGCTACTTGCAGTCTGGTCATGGCGCTTCCATATAATTTGGCAGGGGATTGCTCCCCCGCCAGTCGATATTGCTAATTAGGCTTTTTTACTGCCTGATTCCTTCTTCTCGTTGGCCGGCCTGAAACACGGATGGCCCTCGGTCCTCTTCTCGGTCGATTCGATTACATCACCTGGCTGATGGACCTTACCCAGGTGGTAACATTCTTTCGTGCAAATGTATTGTGCCATAAGCTCCTCCTACTTACGCTACGTCAAGATAAGTCGACAGCGCACCGGCAGTCATGTCTGCGACGCCAACAGTGTAGGTGACCTTTAGCCATCTCATAGTGTTGGCAGGCAGCACCATGTCGATCAGGGTTGCGCCCTTTGTTAACGATGCCTTTGCGGTCGCTCCAAGGCTGTACAGGGTCAGAGTTGTAGATCCGTCTGTAGCTCCTGAATATACGGCAATCGCGAGCGTTGCAGCTCCGTCTGAGGTGAATGCTGTGTTGATAATGCATTTCAGTCGTATCGGGGTGCCTGGTCCATACCCGGCAAGCCCGATGTCAAAAGTGTCAGAAGATGCGCCCGCAGTGGTTAGCTCCTTCTCTTCGGATATCATCAATTGATTGTCAATCATATACGGCTCCTTATGACAATTCGTCTTCGGTTGCGAGAAGCTTCTCGCAGGTGAAAATCGGCACGCCTTTAAAATAGTAAAGGTCGAAGCCGAACGGGCTTTCCGGCAGATACCGGACATTAGTTTTTGCGTCAGTTACCTGCTCGAGGTAATCCCTGATTGTCTGAGAAACCAGGATCACTCTCTGGCCATGGCCTGGGAGCCGGTTGATTGCAGCAGAGACCGAATCGAGGGCTGTAGTAACCGCAGCTTCGGTCGCATCGATGTTGGCGATTCTTTTTACCGCGCGGGTGTCTTTGATTGCGAGCCCGATGCGGAAGGTGAATTTGGACCGGTAGACCTCTTTGATTGCTCCTGAAGAGTTTACCGTTCTCTCTTTGGGAAACAGCTCAACGTTCAGACCGACTTCCTTGCTCTCTTTGGGGTAGATCCCGTATAGGCCGTGTGGGCCGAGTTCGCACACCCATATTGACGATTGGTCACCATCGGAGTCACCGCCGACATCATAGACCGAATCAGTTGCAATAGCGCTGTATCTCGTCGCCAATCCGTCGATAGATGCAGGGTCGTCTGCAAGGCTCTGGTAAAACAATGCTGTCTCAAGCTGCTGGCTCATGCCCTCAACGTGAGCAAGGTCTTCCATTTTCCGATAGGCCTTTTTGTCCGGTGCAATATCGTACTCAGAGGAATCCATTTCGGACCATCCGACAAGTTCCCCGATCGGCTCTTTGATCTGTACCACGTCAGACTTGTTAGGGGAAACATATTCACCCATCTGTCTCCAGGTACCGGTCGGCAGGGATCCTCTCCGCGCTACGGTATGTGAGTTAAGGTCTGTGGACGGAAAGAAAGGCATCATTCGTATGAGCGGGATCTTGCGGTCCAGCACTTCTGCCACGTCCATGACCTTGTTGTTGTTCGTCCTCTTGGCTAAATCCAGGAGGGTTAGGGAGGTTGGTGCAGCCATTAGCTAGCTCCTATTCTGGATAGTCCCAACCATCGGCATGCTGCGTCTTGCCTTCTCCACCCTTTGGCACGTCTGGAGCGGTCGCCATCCCGTATTGTGCGAGAAACTTGGCAATCGCCGGGTTGTTGAAATGACCGAATTGTCGGAACAGCTTATTCAGCTCAGGGGGAACGTCCTTCGCCCCGCGCTTCATGTAGTTCTTCATTTCGTCATATCTATCCCCGTATTCCTTTTTCAATGCTGCCTCACAATCATTTGCAGATCCGGTAAACATTGCGCTCTCAATCACTTTGGCCGCATCGTTGGCGGTACCCATGACCTGAGCAAGCTTAGCCAGCTGCTTATTGTTCAGCCCCATTTCGTGCGCAACGGTGCGTAGGTTCGCTGCTACATCTTCTGTGAGTTCGCTATCCAATTCGTAGTCATCTGGTTTTTCGGGACGCCCTAATTTTTTGTAGAGCTCTTCCCAAGCCTCCGCATCATCGTCTGCAGGTACAGCAAACTCTCCCTGGCTTCCATCTCCCCGATCAAGAACTGCCCTGGCCATGGCTGCAATACTGTCGTACTGATCTAGATCCTTGTTGGTTTTCAGGTCGTCTGGAAGTTGGGCCTTCCATTTCGGCGGTTGTGCAACGTCGGTCTGCTTACTGTCAGAACCGTCGTGGCTTTCATTCGCCTGGTTGCTCTCAGGTGTGGCATCATCTGCCAGCCCATCAATAAAACCAGTCTTTTCTTGTTCCACTTGATCACTCCTCTTGTGGTGGTATATTTGGTGC
>JAGYNL010000035.1 GCA_018399865.1 Candidatus Bipolaricaulota bacterium
CGACCTTTCGGATGTGACCCGAACGCTCTCCCAACTGAGCTATTCGCCCAATTCACACTAACCTATTCTAGCTCTTGTTCATCATCTGATCAAGCATCAAACTGAGCGCTCTCTAACATATCAGCAAGGCTTTCCCCGGCGCGTTTACGTGTAATTTCTACTAGTCCTAGCCCAGTCAAGTCTACAAAGTCCGCCGAAATTCTATCTTTTCTCAGCTCTTCCTTAACTCTGTCAATTAATTGCTGTTCGTCTTTAGCATCCTCCATATCAACGAAATCAACTATTATGATGCCGCTCATCTGTCTTAGACGAAGTTGCCGGGCGATCTCGCGCGCTGCTTCCAGATTGGTATTAAGTATTGCCGAGCGCTGGTTACGGTGCTGCACATCGCCGCCTGTGTTAACATCAATAGCAATCAGTGCTTCCGTCTCATCAATCACGATCGATCCTCCACCTTCCAGCGGTACGAGCCGTGACTGAGTAGCTTGGATCTGATCTTCCAGTCCGTAGTGTTTAAACATTTGATCTTTCCCCTCATACAGGGAAATCCGAGCCTTGTATTGTTCCATATGCATGTACTCTAAGAAGTAAAGGATTTTCTCATAGAAGAATTCGGAATCTACAATTACTTCTGTTACATCGGATAACAAACGATCACGCAAGATTGTCTGAACAAGCCCCATTCCTTTGTACAGGAGCTGCGGAGTAGGCGATGTCTTTGCTGCACCCTCTATGCTCTCCCAAGTCCTCATTAACAACTCATAATCACGAGTCAGCTCTTCCTTAGTTGCTGTCTGCGCCGCGGTACGAGCAATCATCCCTTGGCCTTCTCCCTTCAGCTGCCGTGCCACTCGCCGCAATTTCCTCTGAGTTCGTACATTATCAATACGTCGAGATACGCCCAGCCTATCCTCCGCAGGAAGTAACACCCAGAAACGTCCCGGTAGACTTATTTTTGTTGTCCCTTGGGGATTCTTTGACCCAATCCCTCCTCGTCTTACCTGCAAGGTAAGCGTTTGCCCGGGACGCAGAAGCTTATTGATGGGGGCTGCGCCGTGCCAAGGCTTGTACCCCTTTTCTATAATTATTTTGTCGTTGATCTCTCCTTTGGATAAGAACAAGCTCTTCTTCTCCCCCACATCCACAAAGGCCGAACCTAATCCAGGCAGGACATCTTCTACCTTCCCTTTGTAGATATTCCCAACTATGTTCTCCTGGGTTGGATGCCCATAGTAGATCTCCATTAAGCGGTCGTCTTCAACAATCGCCACACGGGTTAGTTTTACGTGTTTCTCGGTAGTGTCAACCGTTATTAATATCTTCTTGCCTTTAATTTTGTCACCTTCTTTCTCTCATCTAGTCCCGCCAGCACATCAGCGTATAAGGTCTCTTCTCCTGGAATCTTTATCCCAGGAGCAATCTCCACAAGCGGAACAAGGACGAAACGACGCTCATGCATACGGGGATGTGGTATCACAAGCTTAGTGTTACGATAAGTAATCCCTTTATAAAGGAGAATATCGATGTCGATCGTCCGCGGACCAAAGCGAAAGGTCTCTTCCCTTTTTCCGAAACGTTCTGCTTTTTTGCATAAATAGAGAAATTGCGAAGCAGATAGGTCAGTATCGGCACCAACTACCGCGTTCACAAACCACGGCTGTTGCTCACAATCCACTGGCTCTGTCTCATAGAGAGAGGAACGCATTACTATATTAACCCCGTTTTCCTTTAGGAAGGAAAGCGCTGAACTTATCTGCCGGCGTCGATCCCCTAAGTTGGATCCAAGCCCTAGGTAGACGAGTTGGTCTTCTGCTGCCGCTCTTTTTCTAGCTCTACTGCCGCACATCTCACTTTTCCCAGGCCCATAGGGCCTAACTTTTCCACCCTCACAGCAATCTTCTGTATTCGCGGGAATCGTTCAAGCATAGCATTTGCGATGTCATTAGCTAAGGACTCGATGAGAAGATGTTTGCTCGCCTGGTTGACATCACTAACTACCTGCACCATCTTTGAATAGTCTACGGATTCTTCCAAACGGTCGCTGGAGAAGGATGAATAGAAATCACCCTCTGCCCTAAGATCTATGGAAAATCGATTCCCTCTTATCCGCTCTGCATCGTAGTATCCATGAAAACCGATCAGTTTTATCCCGCACACTTCGATGCGCGCGCTTGTAAGCCTATTTCTCATGTACTCCTCTTGGCTTAGTTAGTGTACTTGTAGCATTCGAGCACAGCTCAAGGCTTTCTATATCCTTATGGCGATCTGTAACAGAGAAGACCAAACTCACACGCTTATTCCTCACTCGGGCTGATTTGGTATATCTATCGATGTACTCCAAATTACCCTGTTCCAACCTCCGTAACAGCATGCTCATCACTAGTCAATGTTCCAGCTGCTCTTAAGAACTTTGGCCATCGCGAGAATTTCACTTTTGTGAGCGCGACACTCATTTACTGAGCCACTTTCACTTGGGCATACTTTCGGTAGTCTATGTAAAACTGACAGAATGACACCAGGTAAAATGTTTTTCTCTTGTCGAATCCCAATACCGGCCACCACAGCCATACAAAGCCCTAAGATGACACCTCTTCCTAAGTTATGGTTGCCGATTGTGAGCATTTGCCTAGCCATGCGACCTCACCGCAGACAATGCTGAGCAACTGGACGCAAGCTTAGGTGTTTGCGATGACCTCACCAGTAATACCCTATCACTGATGTTAGTGATAACCCTAAGTGAATTTAGATCGAAATAGCCATATGAACTATTATGGTTAGCCAAAAAAGGCAACTTGTTTACTGGCCAGGGTTCCTCATTCATAAAGGTGAAAGAACAAACGATATTTGAAGCTGCCTGTCTTAATGACGGCGCTTTTGACTCAAAACCAGATTCTACCATAGCCAATCGCCATTTATAGTCATCAGCCACCCAAAACGATCGCTTCAGAGCAACGCTACCTACTTCCTGAAGCTTCAATAACTCATCCATATAGATATTCTTCTCGTTCACAAGGTACCTAATGAAGTTAGCAAAGCAAAATGGATGTCTCGGAAAATAAGGCCAAACTCCTCGTCCATTCTTCCTGCCTTCAGCACGTCTAAGCTCTATATATGGTCCTTCTAACCTGTAAATGCACTGATTGGAAGCATCATGAAAACAATGCTCGGTCAACTGCCAGAGAAAATCGCCCCTGTTGCAAACAGATTAGGATCAGCCACACTAAGAACCTGAGCAAAAGAACATTTTCGAACAAGCGCACCAGAGAAAAACACCGGCTAAAGCCCATTGATTACTTTGCCAAGACGAACAATCCATTACCCTTCTCGTTTGCAAAGCTTTCTACGTAAGGAGCAATCACTCGAGCACTCAACCTAACCCTTGACCCCTTCTTTCTTTGCCATCTCCGCCAATACGGAGAAGGCCTCTGCATCATGCACAGCAATCTCAGACAGCATCTTACGATTCAAGCCAATTCCCTTTTTCTGTAAGCCACCAATGAATGCTGAGTATGATAGACCATTCTTCTTTGCCGCTGCTCCTATTCTCACAATCCACAGTCTTCGGAAGTCGCGCTTGCGTCGCCTGCGGTCAATATAACTATTACGCAGCGCCTTCATCACCGCCTGCTTAGCAATACGATGTGATGTGCCTCGCTTTCCCTTAAACCCCTTCGCGAGGTGCATGATCTTCTTGCGACTCTCCAATCTCTTGCTGCCTCCACGTGCTCGTGGCATCTTCTTCCTCCTGGTCTATTTAACCACCGATCATCCGCTTTATATTCTTTGCCTGTCCACCATGTAGCGGCTTATCTTGGCGAGCTTGTCTAATTGACTTTGAGCGCTTCTTCACATTCTTGTGAAAATAATTCGACATGTGATGGAAGAGCACACCGCTTTTCGAGCGCCGGAAGCGCTTACTCGCCGCGCTATGTGTCTTCTGTTTAGGCATCTT
>JAGYNL010000036.1 GCA_018399865.1 Candidatus Bipolaricaulota bacterium
GTCTCCAACGTTGCGCATTTTATACGGCAATTTGACTCAACGTGGTAGGCAAGGTACTCACGCTACACAAGAAAACACTATCTAACGTGGCAGGCGAGCTACCACGCTGGAACAGCACGAGACTTGTCTTAATGTGGCGTTGCACTTGTGTAAAGCGCAGCGTCTCATCTCTATCACGCAGTTAACACCTACGCTCTGCTCCGCACAAGCATCTGCTCTGCGCATATTCTGATTTGCCTTGTGTGTATGACCGTCCTATAGTGTGAACTAGCGACCTAACTGGATGCTTGGGTTAGGCTCAGCAATTCTATCCAACCACAAAGGGGAGATGACCGATGATGCAAAGGATTCTGCGGGTTAACATGTCTGAGTGCAAGGCTACATTTGAGGACGTGCCAAAGGAATATATAGAGAGGGCAGGGCGTTGGTTGACATCGAGTATCGTCTCGGCTGAGGTTCCACCTATGTGTCACCCCCTAGGACCGAAGAACAAAATTGTTATCTCAGCTGGGCTGACAAGCGGTACGTCATCGCCTACTTCAGCCAGGGTATCCATTGGCGCGAAATCGCCTTTGACAGGGACCATTAAGGAATCAAATGCAGGTACAGGATTTGCCCATATGCTGGCGCGTCTGCACATTAAATCTATTATTATTGAGGGAAAGCAACAGCAGTCAGGACAATACTGGACGCTGAAGGTGAGTAAGGATGGAGCGACCTTTCTTTCTGCTGATAGATTCGTGGGCCTGAAGCTTAGCGAAGCCTACCGGAGTTTGTTCAGCGAACACGGAGATGTCTCGCATACCTCTATTCTTGGGATTGGGGTTGCGGGAGAGTATCGTCTTGCCTCAGCTGGAATCTGCTTTAACGATATGGAAGGGCGCGCAACTCGCTATTCTGCACGTGGAGGGATAGGAGCAGTAATGGGCAGTAAGGGCCTCAAGTTTATTGTCCTTGATGATACCGATGCTCCGGGTGTGGAAATTGCGGACAATGAGCTTTTCAAGCAGGGTCGGAAAAAATTGACCAACGCATTGATGTCTCATCCCATTACGAAACCTAAAGGCGCCCTAAATACCTATGGGACTGCTGTTCTGGTAAATATCATAAATGAAGTTGGTGGTCTGCCGACGCGCAACTTCAGTGAAGGACGCTTCGAAGGAGCAACAAAAATCTCCGGGGAAGCCCTGTTTGCTAACAATAAAGAGCGCACCGGCTCGGAAGTGTATAATCATGCTTGTTCGCCAGGCTGTATCATCCAGTGTTCGAACACTGTCTACCGCCCGGACGGTTCAGAGCACATGTCGTGTTTGGAGTACGAATCGGACTGGGTATTTGGAGCAAACTGCGGGATAGACGACCTGGATACGATTGCAGAGCTAGTGAACAAATGCAATGAGTACGGACTGGATACGATAGAGGTTGGGGGTGCTCTAGCTGTGGCCATGGAGGGCGGCGTAGCAGCGTTCGGGGATAGGAGTCGTGCGTTGGAGATTGTCGACGAAATTGGCAGAGGTACGCCGTTGGGGCGGATTATTGGAAGTGGGGCTGTAACAACTGGAAGGGCTTTCGGTGTCAGTCGGGTTCCAGCAGTGAAGGGACAAAATATGCCTGCTTACGAACCTCGCGCGATAAAGGGGATTGGGATGACATATGCGATCAGTACAATGGGGGCTGACCACACATCCGGCTACACTATCGCAACTGAGGTGCTGGGTGTTGCTGGCGAGGCTGACCCGTTAGGTAAGAATAAGGCAGAGATGGCGAGAAACTTTCAGTACGATACCGCATTCATTGATTCAAGTGGGCACTGCTTGTTCATTGCTTTTGCCATATTGGATATTCCATCAGGCCTTGAGGGGATGATTGATGAATGCAACGGGATCCTTGGAGCATCCTGGAGTGTCAATGACGTGAGCCGAATAGGTAAGGAGATTATTGATATGGAACGTGCTTTCAATCGATCCGCTGGGTTCACGGAGAAAGATGATCGCTTACCAGAATTCATGTCTACTGAACCACTTCCGCCGCACAATGCTGTGTGGGATATACCGGATAAAGAGCTGGATAGTATCCTTAGTTGAGGTTTGAATATGATTTGTAGCATAAGCGGTTGCTCTGCTTGCGTGGCTTGAGATGAATATGAAACAGATCGAGGTCCATCTGTATGGCAAGCTTCGGCGTTACGCTAATGATACGGATCCCCGCGGCGATTCTGTTTTGAATTTGGCGGGGGATGGTAAGACAATCGAGCAAATAATTAAAGAAATCGGGATACACCAATATGAGTTGGGAAGCAATATCTTTGTAAATGGTGAGTATTCTGGTATTGCGCGGGCGCTGCATCAGGGGGATCGACTTGCGCTTTTCCCCGATGATATGCAGATTTTGTATAAGTGGTATTTTCCTTTGAGGAAAGGATAAACTGGGTAATCTTTAGTGTGTGCTATGTTGAACTTCTATGATTAGGCATTGAGTTTCCTTAACCGGCCTGCAACAGACAGGGCGTTTACGGGCAGAGCAAACAACGATACGGACCAGCTAGAAGTCTAGAAGACTGCTGTGGATAGTAGACGACTTAAGGATTAAATATTGGATTTACTAGATCATATTCGTGATATGTGCGCTGATGTAGCAGACCAAGCATCACACGTTCATATCAACTACGAGCGGATTCCTCAATATGCCGCGTCGCTTCTACCCGCTGTTAGCAGTAAACCGAAACTAGATCCACGGTCCCATTATGGAGATAGTAAGGATGCAACAACAGCGTTTGTCTTGATATTGGATTCAATCAACTTCGGTTCCGGTTATTTTCCCCGTTTACGTAAGCGAGATGGATGTAGCGGCTATTACACTATCGCTTGCTCATTGACTGACCTTTTTGCCAACCAAGGAGGGCTGACGGCGCGTGAACTGGATAAGATAACCCCAGGCAATTGTGCCGAGATCTTCGGTCAGGATATGAGCGATCCAGCTATAGCTGAGCTCATGTCTCTCTTCGCCCGGGCTATGAATGAGCTTGGATCATATCTTCTTGGGAGCTTCAATGGGAGTTTCGTCAGGCTTGTAGAGTCAGCAGAGCATTCTTCAGTCTGCTTGATCGATATTTTGCGGGCAATGCCGTTGTTTGTTGATGAAGAGCGCTACAAGGGTATGGATGTGCCGTTCTACAAGCGAGCGCAGATTGCTGTTTCTGATCTTAGTGTTGTTTTTGATGGTGCAGGTCAAGGTTATTTCCATGACTTAGACAAGTTGACGATATTTGCTGATAACATGGTGCCACATGTGCTACGGGTTGATGGTATCCTTACGTATGACAGTGTTCTCCTTGATCGGATACAAAGGGGAGAACTGCTACCTGTAGGAAGCGAAGAGGAGATTGAGATACGAGCCTGCGCTGTGCATACGGCTGAGCTTATTACCCAAACACTGAGTGATGGCGGAAAGAAAGTGATATCACAGCAGCTTGACTACGTTCTGTGGAACAGGGGACAACAAGCAACCTACAAGAAGATCCCCCGGCACCGCACACGAACCACTAATTACTGATGCTAGAACCAAGGGACCATCTTTATCAGCGGCTCTTTGCTGTTGTAGCGTGAGCAGCTTGCCTGCCACGTTAGTTTCTGCTAATCCTTACCCCATAATCCTTAATCCAAAATCCCTTCCTGATTGCTCTTGGGTTCTCTGCACTCTCCGCGTCCCTGCGTTTACCTGTCCGTTGGACCTGTCTGCGGCCTAACACGCACAGGCAGACGCAAACAGCTCCCCGCGGTATTCATCTCTCAAAACCTCAACGTTGCACGCCCCAGTGAAATACACGAAAAGGTGGCTATTTCACAGGGCAGGCAAGGTACAACGCTACGTAAGAAGGGGTTTTAGATGTTTTGGTGGTGTAGCGTGCGGTGTAGCGTGTGTACCTCGTGTACCACGTTGATTTGCCTGCCACGTGGAGCATTACTCCACTGGGCCCTGTGGACGG
>JAGYNL010000037.1 GCA_018399865.1 Candidatus Bipolaricaulota bacterium
AAATGAATACTCATCGCGATACGATGCCCAAGAAAAGGCTTGCGTCTAGAAAACTCATCTCGAAGCTGAGCTAAAAGAGGCATATGCGCCATAGCCCACTCGATTTTCTTCTCGCCATGTTCAACTTGTTCGGGCTTCACTATTGCTTCCTCCTATCAACTTCACTAGTATGCTGAAAGGACAGTTGAACCTGCAACATTAATCTACAACAACTGTCTTGTTTACGGTACGCGTCCCTAGGTAAATTCCCGATAGAATAATTGCTCCACCCACAGCTTTTATCGCCGTAACAGGCTCACTGAATATGACATAGGCAAGAATCGTTGCCCCAATGGGCTCGCCTAAGGTGACTATCGATACAACAGATGCCTGCAGATACTCAAGGGCCCAGTTAAGCGATGTATGACCAATCAACTGCGGCCCCAATCCCAAGAGGATTAACCAAGCATAGTCTAGTGGCGGAAAGCCAGCCAGTGGCTGGCGCATTAGTAAGCATATAGCAATCAGGATCATGGTGGCTGTGCCATAGGTTGCCGATGCATATCCAGAGATTGGAACATCTCGACGCACAAGACGGCCTATAAGCAGGTATCCAGCCGCCATGACAGCCCCGCCAATTGCCAACAGGTCTCCTTGCAAAGCCATCCCTCCAAGACGCATATCCCCCCAACCAATAACCACACCACCAGCGACCGCGATAGCTATTGCGATTTTGAGCAATCGAGAGGGTGGTTCGTGAATGAACAAGCGCGCGCCCAATCCAACAAAGATAGGGCTAGTGCTCACTAGCACAACCGAACTGGCTACCGACGTATAATCCAATGAGGCGACCCACAAGACAAAATGAATAGCAAGAAAGAAACCACTTAGTAGGCTTAAGAGAAAATTACGCCTGCTAATCAACTTCAAAGTGCCTGCGCGAAGGCTAATAGGCAAAAGGACAATAAACGCTACGCCCACTCGCCAGGCAGAGATGGCATACACAGATGCGTTGCCCACCATACGAATAAATATGGCCCCAAATGAGATTGCGATAATCCCCAGGCCCAGTACTGAGAGTAACCTGCTATTTTTCATCAACTGGCGGAAACCCTACTCTTCCAATAGGGCAAGAATCTCGGGGAGAGCTTGCCTTGCTGCCTCTTCTCCAGCTTCAATTCCGTTTCGAACATTACTGTAACAGGGCGGATCAGGGGAGAATACAGGTTGAATGAGAATATCCGGGGAATGGAGTTGCAGCAACAGCGCGCTGACACGTTTTTGAAAAACCGTGGACATTTGAAACAGTATTGAAAAGACATTAGGGTAAAACCGACTTCTCTCGTCCCTAGTAGTTGGGTGCATGCTTTCTAGACCCTTTATGACGCCCAAGATTCTCTCGCGGTATTCCGGAACAGGGATACCGGAAAGTTTAACTTCCTCTGGGCTAACGAGCACATCCACAGCTATAACCTTAGTTGCCCCGAGGCTTCTCGCTATATCCACCGGAGCCGGATTAGAGACCCCGCCATCGATCAACAAATGCCCATCAATCCAAACAGGAACAAATAATCCGGGGACAGAAACACTTGCTCTAATGGCAAGGGCAAGGGAGCCCTTGGTAATAGGAAAAGGCTGACCTGTCTCCAAATCAGTTGCAACAGCCGCATACTTTGTAGGAAGGTTCTCTATCATCAAATCACCAACTAGAGAACAGATAGTACGCATAACTTCACGCCCAGAGCTCCACCCAGCCCAAGGAACAGTTGGAAGAAGCGTTTTGGCAACACGGGCAAAGCTTGTCGACCGCCACGCTTGCTCTATCTTATCCAGCCCAGTTCCAGCTGCATAAGCTCCCCCTACTTCCGCTCCCATGCTTGTTCCCACAATAACATCCGGCTTAATACCGTTTTCCTCCAGTACCTTAAGCACCCCAACATGAGCTGATCCACGCGCGCCACCACTTCCTAATACTAACCCTATCCGTTCTTTGGTTTCCATTTTGTTAATATCGTAGCACGCGTCACGATGATAGGCAATAGGAATAGAGTTTGTGTAAACGAAAGAAGTAGCGCCACGGGGAACCCATGACGCTACTTCCTGTAAAAAAGCCAAGCTAGCGTTGGTGGCCCAACGCCTTCACTAGCCGGCGATCGCACCTACAGGGCACTGATCGATCGCCTCTTGAATACAGACGGTATTAGGATCCGCTCCGGATTTCACCTCTGCTATCCCGTCTGCTCCCATTTCGAACACGTCGGGACAAGCCTGAGAACAGAGTGCGCAACCGATACACAGATCCTTATCCACGGTTGGGTTAGCCATGCCATCCTCCTTAGGG
>JAGYNL010000038.1 GCA_018399865.1 Candidatus Bipolaricaulota bacterium
TATATAAAAGGAGAAGAGGAGAAAATTGCTCGGGAGACTTGTCTTCTGTTAGGTAGTGTCGCCAACAAAGAGCAACGCGGGGCCGCCATCAATATTTGCGCACATGCCAACCGTGCTCCTGTTACAGATGGACATACAATTGCTCTTTCACTTGGCTTTGAGCATAGACCGAGTCTGGATGAAGCAATTGAAACACTTAGATCCTTTCGTGCTCCCCGTGATGTAGTTGATTTACCCAGCGCGCCGAAAAGTCCGCTTGTAGTAAGAGATGAAGACGATCGACCTCAGCCACGCAGGGATCGTGACGTTGAAGGCGGCATGGCCGTTACCGTAGGCAGGGTAAGACAGTGCCCGGTTCTTGATCTGCGATTGGTGCTGGTTGTGCACAACACTATTCGGGGAGCAGCAGGAGGATCTCTACTAAACGCCGAGTTGCTAGTAAAGCGAGGTTTAGTGAGATGAAGATTTACGGGCGCGCTAGAGTTCAGGATTTCATAGGTTCGTTCATTGTATATCGCAACCTCATACCAATCGATGAACGCTTGCCGGGCCTTCCTGAGCTACGTAAGGAACTCAGTATTCCCCTTGGGGTCACTCCGCGGAAAAGTTCTACGGAGTATGCTGATGTGATAGCACGCATTGTTAGGCATGCGCAAAATGTGCGTGGAGAAACGGGTGAAATAGAGCATCTACTGTACATAGGTGACACTCGGGTAAACGATGGTACTGCATTTGCTAACCTTTTAAGTTCCGGCGATTGGACCGGGGCTGCTTTCATCGCCTCTGAAACAGAAGAGCCGGAGCAGACACGTGTAGAAGGTTGCAATGGAATAAGGATCTTGGTAACCAATCGCTGGAAAGCTCTCGATAATTATGATGGTTTCTGCCGTGATAACGGATTAAGGATAGATGAGCGAACAGCGGTTGTTATTGATCTAGATAAGACAACCCTGGGAGCGCGTGGCAGAAATGATTGCGTTATTGACAGGGTGCGCTTACAGGCCATGCGTCAGACTATTGCCGAACTGCTAGAAGATCGCTTTGATGAGAAGTCATTCCAGATTGCCTATACTAGGCTTAACCACCCGCGTTACCATCCGTTTACGACTGACAATCAGGACTACTTGGCCTATATTTGCTTAAGCCTGCAAAGCGGCGTGGTTACAAGTAGGTTCCTCTTTGAAGCACTTAATACAGGAGAGATACAGCATTTTGCGCAATTTCTTGCCTTAGTGGATGAGCGGCAAAGCAAGTTACCACCTGTATTACGAGATGTTCATCGCAGCGTGAAAGAAGCTTTATCCAAAGGGAACCCTACACCATTTGTGGACTTCCGTATCAACGAGTATCTGCTAACTGTGGAGTCGATGGGGTATCTCCCAGATGAGACACCAGTGCGCAAGCTATTGGAAGAGGAGATAGTGATCACCAATGAGGTTATGCAGACCGCTTTGCGATACCGCGATAGAGGAGCATTGCTGTTGGGCCTATCTGATAAGCCCGATGAGGCATCCTTACCACCCCCGGAATCTGAAAGCTATCTCCCCGTTCACCAGACAAATGCGCACGTAGTAGGCGGCGATTAAAAATGGCGCAAAGCTGGCTTGAATGTGTTCGCTGTGGCAGGCGCTATCCAATGGAAAGGATAATCTATAGCTGTGAAACCTGCGGCGGCTTGCTTGACGTAGAACATGACTTAGACGTCTTGAGAAACAGGTCTGGAGATGAATGGAAAACTCTGTTTGAAAAGCGATCCCGGACAAGTAGCTGGCCAAACAATAGCGGGGTGTGGGCCAAGAAGGAGTGGGTTGCGCCCACTGTTGATGAAAAAAACATAATCTCGCTAGGCGAGGGGTATACTCCTCTTTTGCGGGTTGATAATCTGGCAGGGCTTCCTGAAGTCTGGATTAAACAGTGTGGGATAAGTCATACCGGATCATTTAAGGATCTAGGGATGACCGTACTAGTTTCCCATGTTAAACAGCTCATGTCTGAGGGATTACATATCCGTGCTGTATCCTGTGCTTCCACCGGGGATACGTCAGCAGCCCTTGCTGCGTATGCTGCAGCAGCGGGAATACCGGCTGTTATCTTTCTTCCACGCGGTAAGATCTCTCCTGCGCAGCTTGCTCAACCTATCGCCCACGGGGCTATTGTGCTTGGACTTGAAACAGATTTTGACGGCTGTATGGAGATTGTCCAGCAAGTCACAGCAGATAAGACAATATATCTGGCAAATTCGATGAATGGCCTACGCATTGAGGGTCAAAAGACGGTAGGAATAGAGATAGTGCAACAACTGGGCTGGGAAGTTCCCGATTGGATTATTATTCCTGCCGGAAACCTTGGAAACATCAGCGCCCTTGGCAAAGGCCTGATGATGATGACTGAGCTTGGGTTGATAAACCGTCTACCGCGAATTGTTGCAGCACAAGCGGAAAACGCTAATCCACTGTACCAAAGCTACCTTAGCAACTTTGATGAACCTCATACAGTAGTAGCGCGGAAGACCATTGCCTCGGCAATTCAGATAGGAGTGCCGGTAAGCTACGAGCGAGCAGTGAAAGCACTGCGTGCATTTGCTGGAATTGTAGAACAGGCTAGTGAGAATGAACTAGCCAACGCCATGGCTCGTGCTGATCGTGCTTCCTTGTACGCTTGTCCTCAGACTGGTGTTGCCCTGGCTGCGTTAGAAAAACTTGTGGCTAGAGGAACCATCAAAACACGAGATCGCGTTGTTGTTATTTCAACTGCACACGGCCTTAAGTTCACAGATGCTAAGGTAGCCTATCACGAGAATAGACTCTCAGAAGTAACTTCACGCTACGTCAACTCGCCTGTCTACCTGAAGGCGGATATTGATGCAGTGCGCAAACAACTTGATAGAGCAATTAAACACAACTAGACAAGAACAGTAGACTAGTGCTAGGATGATTTATTGAAGCAAGCGAGGTGGTTTAAATGTGGAAGGAGTTTCGTGCCTTCATTACGAAAGGCAATCTGATACAAATCGCGGTCGCGTTTATCATTGGGGTCGCGTTTGGCGCGCTGGTCAAGTCGTTCGTGTTCGATATCATCATGCCTCTTGTGGGGAAGGCTATAGGGAATGTTAACTTCTCTGATCTCTACGTAAACCTCTCCAACGTAACCTATGAGTCAGCAGCAGCAGCGCGCGAGGCTGGCGCAGCGGCGATCTATTACGGGGATTTCATAAATGCGCTCATCAATTTTCTGCTGATCGCGTTTATTATGTTCCTGATAGTAAGGGCTGTTGCAAAGATGGAAAAACCAAAGCCTGGAGCTGCTCCAACTGCAAAGACCTGCCCGTACTGCAAAACCCAAATTCCGATCGATGCTGTGCGCTGTCCTAACTGCACGGCTGAACTACCGGC